>JASFBJ010000070.1 GCA_030149585.1 Desulfobacterales bacterium
TGTAGTATTCTAAAATTCTACGTTATACGAAAGCGGCGCAAATGTCTCGAAAAAATGGCCTCCCCAAAATCCGTTATAATCAGTTTTTTTCCAAGAGGCTTTCTTAACGATTACATTGATTGCTGCCATTGCTTTTTAGGAGGGGGATTTGCCCTTTACATTTCCTGAAGAATTCCACTCATACGGTTCCTCGTATGCTAACGCACTCAGGTTTCCCTGATCAGCGAAAGCATAACCAAACAGGCGACAACTACCCTGACACATAGGGGTAGTATCCAATGTTCACAACTATACATTTTTCGGGGCTCAATCACACGGCCTACATTCTTGTTTCGTCCGGCTTCGGACTCTCCTCACGGAGTTTACCCTCGGACGTCTCTACTGACCTGCTGGCTAAGCTTTAGTCAGGTGGGACTTTCGCAGTACCATACGCCTCATTTCTCAACGCCAGAGTAAGCTCTGTAAAAAATCTGCTTTATCTCTAAAAATCTTACAACGCTCAATTCCACGCGCGATAATCCAGTCCACCTTAAATTGTTATACATTTCTTTTGTATTCTGATGACAACTCAAGTATAAGAATTAAATTCAAAGAAAATATATTTTTTTGATATTTAAAGAAAAGTAGATTCAAAACTCACAACATAACTAAACTGGCAACATAACGTCCCCTATCCACTATGCCCACTGTTTATAATATTTTTATGAAACATATACTATGCAAATTGCAAAGCGGAGTTTATATTTGGGATAATTATGGTTGGTTATAAATTCCAACCGTCTTTTGCGATAATAGCATTATTTTATCAAAATAGTATTATAAAAAAAATTTATTAAATAAACCTGTTGAACTTCTAAAATATTACTGTTATGGATAAAAAAATTAATTTTCAGCAGGAAACCTTTTCAAACATTCTTAAAAGTCCTCAGGTTCAATATAGAAACCAAACACCTTAGAAAGGTTAATTTTTGCGTTTTCCCGCTGTCCCTTAACATCATTCATAGGTGATGACCTTTTAAAAATAAAAACTATGAAAAATTTTAGAAAAGGAGAGTATTAAAATGGCAAATGGAACTGTAAAATGGTTTAGCAACAAAAAAGGCTTTGGTTTTATTGAACAGGAAGATGGCGGACCAGATGTGTTTGTTCACCACTCCGCAATTGAAGGAAGCGGGTTTAAGTCTCTTAATGAAGGAGACCGCGTTACCTTTGACATTGAACAGGGAGGAAAAGGCCCGGCTGCAGTTAAAGTTTTAGTAGTATAGCTGATTAATAAAAAAATAAATTAAAAGGGCATCCAGATTATTTTGAATGCCCTCTTTTTTTCAAAATTACCAAATCTGAAGTTCCCCTTTGAAAAAGGTGTAATTTTTTTTGCGATATCAGATAGTTGATGTATTTACAGGTTTTGCGCGAGCCCTAAATATATTTTTATTGTTTGAAGTAGTTCTTTAGCCCCCTAAATAAGTTGGAAACATTTGCTTCAATCAATGAAGCTACATAGCTTTAGCCAAAATGTCCAAAAACAGACTTTTAAAGGCTCTTCAAAGTCTGTATAAAAACTATATTAAATTAGAAAAAAAGAACAACGAGTTCAAGGCAGAAACTAAAACTCTCTAAAATAAGGGGAGCAATCCGAAAACGCTCATGAACCCATCACAATCAAGTAACCCTGAATCGCTATCTTCCACAAAGGGCATTGATCGCAAGTTACCGAGCGGTATTTGGGTACTCGGATTTGTCTCGCTATTTATGGACATATCATCCGAGCTTGTTCACAGCCTCTTGCCGATATTTATGACCACGGTGATAGGTGCATCCATGGTCACGGTAGGGATTATTGAGGGCTTTGCCGAGGGCATTGCTGCGATCACAAAGGTGTTTTCGGGCGCGGTCAGTGATTACTTCAGGAAACGCAAATTTCTCGCTGTGACCGGGTATGCATTGGGAGCCCTAACCAAACCGGTATTTCCACTCGCAACAACCATTGGATGGGTGTTCAGCGCACGATTTGTCGATCGTATCGGCAAAGGCATTCGCGGCGCGCCCCGTGATGCGCTGATCGCCGATATTACTCCAACACCACTTCGAGGTGCGGCCTATGGCCTGCGCCAAGCGCTCGATTCAGTAGGGGCATTTGTCGGGCCTTTGCTGGCGGTTGTTTTTATGATCTTGTTCGCGAACAACATAAAAGCGGTGTTGTGGGTAGCTGTGATCCCCGCGTTTATCGCGGTATTTCTGCTGATTGTCGCGCTTCGCGAACCTGAGCCGACAGAAAGTACCACAAGTTCCAGAAATCACCTGACGTTAAGGGATGCCAAACGCCTGCCCCTCAGATACTGGCTTATCGTTATGCTGGGAGCCGTCTTTGCTCTTGCCCGCTTTAGTGAGGCCTTTCTGATTCTTCGTGCTCAAGACGTCGGACTTGCTATCGCTTATGTGCCTGCAATTATGATTGTGATGAATATTGTCTACTCATTATTTGCCTATCCCGCGGGCGTGGCGGCTGACCGACTTTCAGCGAGAAAGCTATTAATGTTCGGCCTTGGATTACTCGTCGTCGCTGATGTCATGTTAGCGATGGCCACTTCACCTTGGCTTGCCTTCCTTGGTGCGGCGTTCTGGGGACTACATATGGCATTCACCCAAGGCTTGTTGTCGAAACTTGTTGCCGATACAGCACCCTCTGAGCTTCGCGGGACGGCCTTCGGGGTGTTTAATCTGGTAAGTGGTGTGGTGCTGTTGCCGGCAAGCGTTATCGCAGGGTCATTATGGAGCAGTTACGGTGCCTCGGCTACATTTATTGCCGGAGCATCATTTGCAGCTCTCGCGGCAATAGGGTTGCTCCTTTACCGTCCTAAAGCGCGGGTTACAGGCACATAAGCTGCTTTAAAATGCGGCGTTCGTGATCATTGGATTGGTTGGGGATTTCGGCACCAGTATGACAACCGGCTTCATTTAGTTGCCAACAATTCCCAATTTTTAATATGAATACCTTAATTTTCCTTATGTGAAACAAGTATTCATGGTAGAATACATCACTTATTTTATAAAAAACGGCAAAGAGAGAAAAGTAATTGCGTATGGACTTACCAACAAAACCTAAAAAAATTCTTATTCAAGAAGAATTGGAATATCGTATTCTGCATGGGCTATCCTGTGAATGGGAAAGCGCCCTGTCGGATCTAAGCTCTTTTGACAGAAAAAAGCTGCAAAAGCCCTTGTTTTGTATCAGGGATATGAATGGCAGATGGGGATACTGGTCCGAAGAAAAAAATGAGATCGGCCTGAGTAGAAATCTTGTTCTTAACCATTCATGGGATGCTGTGCGTGAAATTCTTCTGCATGAAATAGCCCATCAATTTGCCTTTCAAGTACTTGGTGCCCGCAATGAATCTCCGCACGGTCAAAAATTCAAAAGGGCCTGTTATTTACTCAGGGCAGATTCAAAGGCTTCAGGAAATTACAAACCACTGGATGAATTGATATCGCAAGGTGCGGCAGGCCCTGAAGATAAAATTTTACAGAGGGTCAAAAAGCTCATGGCGCTGGCCCAGAGCCAAAATCAACATGAAGCGGAAGCAGCCATGGCAAAGGCGCATGAATTCATAGCAAAATATAATCTGGATCTTCTGACCAGGCATGAAAACCGTAATTTTGTCAGCGTTTTTATCGGCAGCCCTGCTCTGCGTCATTTTCGCGAAGACTATACTCTTTCCCGTTTAATACAAAATTTTTATTTTGTACATGGAATCTGGGTTCCAGCTTATGTAATGGAAAAAGGCAAAATGGGACGAGTGCTTGAAATCAGCGGAACTATCCAGAATATAAAAATAGCAAGCTATATTTATGATTTTGTAAAACATTTTATTGACTCTAAGTGGCATACGTACAACCGGCGAAAAGGCTTGAATCGATATCGCAAGACTGATTTCGCACTTGGTGTGATAGAAGGATTTAGTTTAAAACTGCAATTGCAAAATAAAAAACAAAACAAGGTTGAAAATAAGCTTGCGCTTGTCAAAATTCAGGATTCTTTATTGCAAAAACATACTGATTATAAATATCCGTACACCTCCAAGATCAGAGGAAAGGCCTTGAGAGAGGATAAAGATGTGCTGCAAGATGGAATAAGTGTAGGAAAAAAACTTATTATTTATAAAGGAGTCACAGAAAAAGGAATAAGCCAAAGACTCTTGAATTAAAAAAGAGCCAGTCTATCTATAATTGTCTATCCCTTAATTACCCTATTTAATATTTGCAATAATGGCATCAGCAAATTCTTTGCAGCCCAGTTTTTTTGCCCCTTTCATCTGCATTGCAAGGTCCTCTGTTACGGTTTTGTTTTTAATGGTATGCTGAATCGCGGATCTGATTTTTTGGGCAGAATCAACCCATCCAATAAAATCAAGCATCATGGCGCATGTTAGAATTAATGAACCTGGATTGGCCAGATTTTTACCAGCGATTGATGGTGCTGTGCCGTGAACAGGCTCAAAAATAGCGTTTTCATAGCCAAGATTTGCACCAGGTGCGAGTCCAAGCCCTCCAACCTGTGCTGCAAGCGCGTCTGAAAGATAGTCGCCATTTAAATTTGGTGCGGCAATTACATGATACTCTTCCGGTTTTATAAGAACATCCTGAAAAAGCATGTCCGCGATACGATCCTTTATTATGATTTTATTTTCAGGACAATTTCCCTGATATTGTTCAATAAGATCTTTTTCCGTAATAGTATTTTCATTAAACAGTTCTTTTGCAATTTCATATCCCCACTTTCTAAAAGCTCCTTCCGTATATTTCATGATATTGCCTTTATGCATCAGTGTTACACTCGAAAGTTTTTTTTCAATAGCATAAGAAATCGCCCTTGCAACCAGCCGTTTTGAATTTCCTTCACTGATAGGTTTTATTCCTATACCTGAGTCTTTGGGCAGGGCTTTGCCTGTTTTTTTTCTGATAAATGATATAATCTCACTGGCTTCTTTTGTACCGGCTTCCCACTCAATTCCTGAATATACATCTTCGGTATTTTCTCTGAATATGACCATTTTTATTTTTTCAGGATGTTTCATAGGACTTGGTACAAAATCAATATATTCAATAGGCCGGATATTAGCATATAGATCAAAGGTCTGACGCAAATGAACATTAAGGCTTCTTATTCCACCGCCCACCGGCGTTGCCAAAGGCCCTTTAACTGCAATGGAATATTTTTTTATCGCGTCTATACTTTCTTGCGGCAAATATTCTCCGGTCGCCTTATAGCTTTTTTCTCCACCAGGAATTTCAAGCCATTGAATATTTTTTTTACCATTATATGTAAATATGATAGACTTATTAACAACCTTTTGTGCTGCATCCCATATTTCAGGGCCTATTCCATCTCCTTTAATATAAGGAATAACAGGCTCATCAGGTATAATCATATTTTCATTTTTTTTAAATTGTATTATATTATCAGCCATTTAATTCGCCTTAAGATCATATCATTATTTGCTATTTATTTACTATTTTATTAACCTTTGCAAAACATAGTGCAAAATTCCGCTGTGCCTGTAATATTCAACTTCAATTTCAGTATCAAGCCTTGCTATAACCTTGAACTGTTTTACTGTACCATTTTTTTCAGCCGATATATTCAGCTCTTTTCCTGGGCAAATATCGCTAATTCCACTAATAGAAATTTGCTCTGTTCCGTTGATTCCAAGGGTTTTAATATTATCAGGCTTTCTGAATTGCAGTGGTAGAACGCCCATTCCAACAAGATTACTCCTGTGAATTCTTTCAAACGATTCTGCAATCACGGCTCTTATTCCAAGAAGTCTTGTACCCTTTGCCGCCCAGTCCCTTGATGAGCCAATACCATATTCTTTTCCGGCAAAAACGATCAGCGGAATTTTTTCTTTTTGATATTTTTCCGCAGCCTCATAAATAAACATTTTTTTATTTTCAGGAAATTTTAATGTGTAACTTCCTTCCTGACCACTAACAAGTTTATTTTTGATCCTGATATTTCCAAAGGTTCCACGAATCATTATATCATGATTGCCTCTTCTTGAACCATAGGTATTGAAGTTTTCAGCATTCACATTTTTATTTTTAAGATAGGCGCCGGCGGGATATTGTTCAGGAATAGCGCCTGCCGGAGAAATATGATCGGTTGTAACTGTATCACCAAGAACAAGAAGCACACGGGCATGATCGATATTAGAAGGGTTTTTATAGTTTTCTGAAAATTCATTAAAATAAGGAGGAAGTTTTATATATGTTGAAGATGGATTCCAGTTAAATCTTTTGCCTGTTTTTGATTCCAGTTTTTCCCAGAATTCATCTCCATGATAAATTTTATTATATTCAACTTTAAAATCTTCAGGTGAAACATATTTTTTTACTAATTTTTTGATCTCTTTAGATGAGGGCCATATTTTTTTGAGATAAACCCCATCGCAATTCGGATCAAAACCAATGGGTTCTTTGAAAAAGTTGATATTGATTTTCCCGGCAAGCGCAAATGCCACAACAAGCATGGGCGACATTAAAAAATTTGCCCTGACATGCTGATTTATTCTTGCCTCAAAATTTCTGTTACCTGATAAAACCGCTGCAACCGTCAGCCCCTTTTCTGAAATAATATTTTCTATTCCAGGATGGAGCGGGCCACTATTGCCTATACATGTGGCGCATCCATAACCTGCCACATGAAAACCAAGAGCTTCAAGGTAGAAAAGAAGCCCTGATTTTTTAAGATATCTGACAACCACCTTTGAGCCTGGAACAAATGATGTTTTTATAAATGGAGAAACTCTTATTCCAGCTTTAACAGCGTTTTTGGCAAGGAGCCCGGCACCTAACAGCACATATGGATTGGAGGTATTTGTACATGATGTAATGGCTGCTATGACAATACTTCCATCACTGATTTTAATTTTATTTTTTTGTATTCCAAAATCAGGGTTTACCGGGCATGCTGGTTTAAAAAAAGCCTCTTTATATAAATTTTTCCAGGATGATTCATAAGAGCCTGAGATATTATCTTGCTTTTGTTCGGTTTCACAGCTTTCCTTTAAAATTTCATCAAAGCTGCGCCTGATATCCTTAAGTGGTATTCTGGCCTGTGGCTTTGAGGGACCCGCGATACAAGGTTCTGTTAGAGAAAGATCAACATCAAGAACTCTGGTATATTCAGCATCTTTCCGTCCGTCATAAAAAAGCCCCTGCAGCTTTGTATATTTTTCTATAATTTCAGCCTGAATATCGTTTCTGGTCAATCTAAAATATTCAATTATTTTCTCATCTGTTGGGAAAAATCCAACTGTAGCGCCATATTCAGGTGCCATGTTGGATATGGTTGCCCTGTCCGGTACGCTAAGCTCATTTACTCCCGGACCAAAAAATTCAACAAATTTTCCAACAACATCATGCTTTCTCAGAAATTGTGTGATAGTCAGTACTATATCCGTGCTTGTTATACCTTCTTTAACCTTTCCATACAGTCTTACACCAATAACCTGTGGAATGGCCATATAATAAGGCTGCCCAAGCATGACCGCTTCAGCTTCAATGCCTCCTACTCCCCATCCCATAACTCCTATGGCATTAATCATGGTGGTATGGGAATCCGTGCCGACAAGAGTGTCAGGATAAAGAACCGTGCTGCCGTTAATATTGCCGATTCTAATACCTTTGCCGATATATTCCAGATTAATCTGGTGGCATATTCCTGAATTCGGCGGTATAATATTTAAATTATTAAAACTTGTCTGCGCCCATTTAAGAAAAGAATATCGCTCTTTATTTCGTTTATATTCCAGATTTACATTCTTTTCTATAGCAGTTGAAGTGCCGTAATAATCAACCTGAACAGAATGATCAATAATCAGATCAACAGGAACAAGGGGATTGATAATTGACGGATCTTTCCCCATTTGATGAACTGCGTCTCTCATTGCCGCAAAATCCACAATAGCTGGAACGCCTGTGAAATCCTGCATGAGAACCCGGGCAGGATGAAAGGGAATTTCAATTGGCGCGTGGTACTCTTTTTTCCAGCCGGCAATATTGGCAAGATCTTTTTCCTTTACTATCTTCCCGTCCATATTTCTCAAAAGATTTTCCATGAGTATTTTTATGGAAAAGGGCAGGTGTTTAGTTTCTATTGAGCTGTTGACATCAATAAGGTTTATATCAAAAATTGTGTATGAATTATTCCTGATATATATTTCAGATAAGTATTTTTTTTTATTCATAGAAATTAATCATTTATCTTTTACCGATAAGGCAGTAAAATTATTTAGGTTATGGTCTATAGCGGATTATTATAATAATCCACAACTTTTTCTATCGAGATTCTGCCCGCTTCATAATCCTGATGCCAATTTTCCGGCACGGGCATCTTTTGATAGAGTTCCTTTCGCTTTGCCTCAAATAAGAGCTGGGGTTTGTTCATAAAATCCGCTGCGCAATATACCTTTTTCCCCGCAACCTGACTCATATTGTCCAGCCAGATAATGCCCTGTTCGGAGCGCAATAAGTGGTGATCAACTATAAGTGTATCTATATTTCGAGCCAGTCGAAGTCCATTTTCCCAGGCTTTAGTCTGCAGCGTGTTTGTCATTACCTTAAGATAAAGTGGTGGGCCTGAAACAAACAGAATGTCCGGCTGCCAAAAAAGAATTTTGTCTATTATGATATCATCCAAAAGCTGAATATCGGAGGCATGGACAAACACCTGCTCACCCATATCTATACGTGTCATCATAACAGTTCCAAATCTTCTTTCAGCCAACCCATGGGGTACGGGTCTGGAAAAACTTAACGGACCTTCTTTAATCCCATCTGCGGTCTTCATATTTGTCCCTGACAATTCAGCAAGATCCAAGGCACGACAGTGCATTCGCGGCAGGAAATTATCCTGTGATTTGGCCCAGATGCGCAACCCATCTAAACGATCAGAAATTTGCCCAAATGAAAGCTGATAAGGATTTGCATGAAGCAGTGGTACATGGTCGCCGTGAAAATGACTAAAAACTATATCAGTAGCGATTTTCATGGCATTGAGAATATCCTCTCTGATTTTTACACCTCTTGCCACCTGGCAAGGATGGGGAAGCAAGCCGTGTCGCTGATAGCCAAGAGCGATGCCTGGATCAATGAGAACCTGTCGATCCCCGGTTATTATCAAACAACACATGCCGCGAACTCCCAGGGATTCAGTGCCTATTATTTTAATTTGTTGTGATAATTTTAACATTAACATTGATTCCCTATTCTGGTGAAGTTACACCATTTTTAAAAAAAATCAAAAAACGTAAGTTAAGTCAAGAAAATTCATTTTTTGATGAGTTATAAATAAAAATCAGTGCATACCAAAGATGATATTTTTCTAAAAAGCAGTTGAAGACAACTTGACGGGGCATGATTTCTCTGCTATTGATTTTTCAGCTTCTTTCGAAAAATAGATGCTTGCAGCAGGCAATTCATTATTTCCCCCGCTTAGCAGGAGTAGTTGTGAAATAAAAATATTCACTTTGTTTAGGAGGGTGTAAATTGCTTATCGATAAGGAACAATATTACTTCTCCAGGGCCATAGAGTCCTTTAAAAAACGATTTATTATTATCTCTCCTGAATTCAAAATACTGGCGTCAAACACCAGCCCTGAAGGCACTCTGGTATCAGATCTCATCGGCAAATACTGTCATCAAATCTTTTACGAAAACTCAAACCCGTGCAAAAATTGCGCGGTCAAAGAATCATCACTAACTCGAAACCCGGCTTTTCGCGCCAAAGAAAATAATTCCGATGACCTTAGTAAAAGGCCTTGTTTATATTCATATCCGATTTTTTCCAAAGGGAAAATCGAGGCTTTCGTCAGCATGGATTTCGACCTGTCTACCAGGGGCGGTTATGAAGAAAAATTACAGCGCTCGAATATAATGCTTAGAAACCTGATCACTAGCTCAGTTGACGGTGTGATTGCGGCTGATAAAAATGGCAAAATCCTGATTTTTAATGCTCCTGCGACCCAGATCACCGGATATAACAAGAATGAGGCCATGAACCATCTGAATATCAGGGATATCTATCCTGATGGCACAGCCTATGATGTTATGAAAGACCTGCGCAGCGATGAGTACGGGGGCTCTGGAAAATTGAAATTCTATCGTGTTAAAGTAGCCGGCAAGGATGGCAAGACCGTACCGATCAGCCTGAATGCCTCCATTATTTATGAGGAGAGTCGCGAAGTCGCCACCATTGGTTTTTTCCATGATATGCGAGAAAAAATCAAGATGGAGAAAAAACTGAAAAATACACAACTTCAGCTGCTGCAATCGGACAAAATGGCCTCCCTCGGTAAACTTGCCGCAGGTGTCGCCCACCAGCTCAATAATCCTTTGGGAGGCATTACTTTATTTACCAAGTTAATACTGGAAGATTATGATCTTGATGATAATGTCAAAGATGATTTGAACAGAATTCTCAGGGATGCTGTACGTTGCCGCGACACTGTTAAAGAACTTTTGGAATTTACCCGTCAGACACGGCACCTTATGAAACCCAATAACCTGAATGAAGCCATTATAAGAACTCTCTTCCTGCTGGAAAGGCAGCCGCTTTTTCAAAACATCGACATTATAAGAAACTTTTCTGACAACCTGCCCTTTATAACCTGCGATATTCAGCAAATGAATCACGCATTCATGAATATCATCTTAAATGCGGCCCATGCTATGGATGGCACTGGGACATTAACCATTGCAACAACTTACCTTAAAAACGATAATTATATCCGCCTGAAAATATCAGACACCGGCCCGGGTATTCCAGAGAAAATGCAGTCTCAAATCTTTGAACCCTTTTTCACGACAAAAGAAGAAGGTAAAGGCGTGGGGCTTGGTTTGAGTCTGGTATACAGAATAATTGAAAACCACAAGGGCCGGATAAAAGTAGAAAGTACGGTGAATAAGGGAACAACATTTATCATTGAGATACCTGCCGCCACCACAACGCATAATCCCGGAGATGGAAATAATGACTGACGCAGTTGACAGGATAAGAGTTTTGATCGTGGATGATGAGATGGATATAAGGGATGGGTCTGAAAGAATTCTTTCCAAAATGGGCTGTGAGGTTTTAAAAGCCGATAGAGGCGATAAAGGGCTTGAAATATTGAAAAACGAGCCGGTCGACCTTGTTCTTCTAGACATGAAAATGCCGGGGATGGACGGTATGGAAGTCCTTAATCAAATTCATCGGGATTACCCTGACATACTGGTGGTAGTCATCACAGGATTTGCAACAGTTGAGACAGCCATCGAGGCTATGAAAAAAGGGGCATACGATTTTATTCCCAAGCCTTTTGAACCAGACCAGTTGAGGATCGTGGTCAACAGGGCCTGGGACAAACTCCGTTTGAGAGCGGAAACCCTGAGACTTTCAGAGGAAAAAAGAAGAACCCTTATAGATCTGGATACTGAAAAAAGCCGGATTCATACTATTTTAGAATCCCTTCCCAGCGGAACTGCCGTAACTGACAACAAGGGGCTGGTCGTTCTCATGAATCCGGCTTTCAAGCGCCATTTCAGCATACCTACGGACAGACCGCTGGGACAAGCAATAACGGAATATGTTCCTGACTCGGGATTAAATGACCTTGTTATGGATATTTCCAGGGGCAGGCATGTGGATTTTGATGATATTCCCGTTTATGAATTTTCCCTGCCGAATAATAAACACTTCATGGCCAACGCCAAACCAGTATTGGGCGATAATAACGCATGTCTGGGTGCGGTAATAAGCATAACTGATATTTCAACCATGAAGATTCTCAACAAGCTTAAATCTGATTTTGTCGCCAAGGTTTCACATGAACTGCGCTCTCCTTTGTCCACCATTCATGAGCAGTTGGCCGTTGTCATTGCCGACATGGTTGAGGCTGCCCCGGAAAGCGATAAGCAGATTCTCTCCCGGGCCAAGGAAAAAACATTTAGCCTGATCTCTCTAATCAGTGATTTGCTGGATCTTTCCCGTATCGAAGAAGGTGTTATCTGCCAGGAAATAAAGAGCATCAAGGTGGATGAGCTTTTAAAAGACATTGTTGATTTTTTACAAACAAGATCAAATACTAAAAAACAGTCCCTTGTGCTTGAACTCTCTGAAGAAACATTTCCTGAAATTACAGGGGATGCCATCGCCCTTGAAAGCATTTTCGGCAACCTGATTACCAACTCCATCAACTACACACCCGATGGTGGAAGCATAAAGGTAAAGGTGGACCTTGCCGGCATCAACATCAGGGTTCAGATCATTGATAATGGTTTTGGAATTGAATCAAAACACCTTGAAAATATCTTTGAAAGATTTTACCGCATAAAAAATGAAAAAACCAGATATATAACCGGAACCGGTCTGGGACTTCCAATCGTAAAAGAACTGGTCTCTTCTTTCGGAGGAATAATCGATGTGGACAGCACACCCGGCCACGGCTCTGTTTTTACGGTACTTCTTCCAGTGCCGGCACAAACATAAGCTTCTGGAACAGCGCCTGAATTTACTTCAAAGTTTTGAGAAATTCTTCGGGTGGCACCTGAAGCCCCGTCCAGAGTGCAAAGGTTCTTCTGGCCTGGTAGGCCAGCGGCAAAAGGCCGTCAATAAAGCGGATACCTTCTGCCTGGGCTTTATCCTGCCAGAAATTTTGCGGACGGTCATAATTGAGATCTATTATCAGTCGACACCTTTTAAAGTCCAGACTTTGTACAAGCTCTGCCATCTCAGGTGATTCGTCAATACTGGAGACGGAAGTGGCATTTATCACAATGTCCGCACTGACAGACTTCCCAAGAGAGTCAAACGACGCGCCCTCCCCGCCAAAGCAATTAACTATCTGCTTTACTTTTACATCACTTCTTCCAGTAATAAAAATAGATTTTGTCCGCAGCCAATTTAAGATGAATGCCACTGCCCGGGCAGCCCCTCCAGTACCAAATATCAGGGCGGACTTGCCTTCTGGATCAAAACCCACATTATTCATGGCGTCCATGAAACCTATGGCGTTGGTATTATAACCTTTAAGTTCATTTCCATTCCTGACAATGGTATTGATGGCACCTATAACTGTGGCTCCTTCGGACAGGATATCCAGGTGGGGGATAACTGCTTCTTTATAGGGAACAGTCACATTCGCGCCGGCGATGTTAAGAATCCTGATACTGTGAATGGCCTTGCCGATATCCTGGGGAGCGACTTTAAACGGAACATACATCCCCTTGATCCCCTGCTTTTGCATGACGCTTGTAAACATGGCCGGAGATTTTGAACGGTATGCCCTTTCATCACTCAAAATACAGTATACTTTCATTTTCTAGTCTCATGAAAAATCACATCTTCAAAATAAATTCCGCAAGGTACAACACCGATATTCATATTCATTGAAACCCATTTTAGGAACGGGGACGAAACAACTTCCACAAGTAGGCGCACAGATTTAGGTCAGGTTT
>JASFBJ010000274.1 GCA_030149585.1 Desulfobacterales bacterium
GATCTTAATGTCAACTGCCGGGTAAAAAGGGATAAAAACAATGATCCGGTTATTTCATTTGAAGATACAACCGCACAAACCGGTCAAATGTGGGGAGGCAAACTATGAATACATCCCATCGTATTTTTTTTGAACTTCAGAAGGAACCATTCATTGCCGACATTGCCCACAAGGAAATTCTGGAGACCCCAGAAATCAAGGGAGTGGAAAATCGTATCCGCTATGCCGTCAATATTGGGAGTGTGGTACTTATCACCGGAGAAATTGGCAGCGGCAAATCGACTGCCCTGAGATATGTCTCAGGAAAACTTCATCCTTCCGAGTATCGCATCATCCATGTTACCGCTTCTAATGGATCAATTCTGGAACTGTATCGTAATATTCTTGGAGAGTTAGACCTTGATCCCGTGGGCAGCTCAAGAACCCGCATGACCCGCCAAATCAAACAGGAAATTAAAGATACTGTCATCGGGAAAAAGATGAAAATAGTTCTCATTATTGATGAAGCATCCTTACTGCGACTGGAGGTCTTTGCCGAGTTGCACACCCTGACCCAATTTGACAATGACTCAAAACCATTTTTGCCCATTGTCTTAGCAGGCCAAAGCAATCTGGTTGATAATTTAAAATATAGGTATTCCATGCCTCTGGCATCACGGGTGGTGGGCAGATGCCACCTCCAGGGTGTGGACAGGCAGGGTATGGAGGACTATTTACTCCATCATTTGTCCATCGCAGGAGTTCATAAAAATCTGTTTGAATCAGCAGCCGTCACTGCCATCCATCAGGGCGCAGGCGGGTTGTTCCGAAAGGCCAACCATCTGGCCCGGGGCGCCATCATTGTTGCTGCCCAAGCAAAATCCCGCCAGGTACTGGCAGATCATGTCCGTATTGCGGCAACTGAAATTTTTTAGATAATGTATTTAGAGTTTCGGTGAAACGGAGTCAGGACATCCTGGGGAGGAAACCTGACAAGGGATAACCGAAAGCAGGCGGCATTGAATAATGCGCCAGGGGGAAGTGGATAAATTCTGCTTCCCCCTTCATTTTTATTCAAGCTGTTCTGCCCATGCCTTAAAAAACCCACTAGTGGGAGCAACGCGACCATTAATTTTGTTCAAAATAAAGCTGGAATAGTAGAATCTATTTAAAATAATCAGGAAATTTAAGCCAATACAACGTGGCGATCAACAGTTGATGTAAAAATTGATGACCACTGGTCCTGATGATGTATTGTATGTTACTTGATAAGATGCAAATAGTGTAACGGTTTTTGGATCTTCATGTTTTTCCCAAACTAACGATTTCGTGCGTGAATTAAGCTGGTTATAAACAAACAATAAAAACGATGAATTGCAAAATAGTGTAACGCCGTTGATATTTCTCATATATTACAATGGATTGCGCAAATCTATAGAATTTTGCAGGGTTAATTAATGAAAAGAGAATTGATAAAATTTGGATGCAGAGGATGTTCTAATAGACCACTGGCCGTTGGATTGGCGTGATGGTCTATTTGTGATCAGGCAGGTTGGGTAAGGTATTATTGAGCAGGAAGATCAGATATAAATTCCAAGGCAAGGTTGAGGTCAACAAACTTGTAATTCAATTCTTTAGCCCGGTCCCGGCAGTCTGTACATAGTTCCTTAAATTTGCGCATATCGCCTTTGACGGCCATATAGATCTGTTCAATAGCTTCTTGTTGGATATCTTTGTATTGGGCAATAAATTCCTCCACCACAATTGGATATAAAATAAGAGTTTTCAGGCGGCTGAGTATATCGGGATGTTCCCGGGTTAAAAACGTTCTGACCTTTGGCAGTCCCGCAAACACAATGGGAACACCTGCATCAATAATCCGCTTTAGATAAGGCCAGACACGGCTGTCCAGATCACTTGCCTCATCTATGATAATAAAACAATTGGCCAGGTTGCATATCATTTTCAGATATTGGGGAGTTCGTCGATAGGTGGCAGTGGTATCATAATTCAACTCTTTCAGGATGGATGCCAGGGTTTCGTGTATGTTAAACAGAGACTCAACCCATATTGCATGGAGCTTTTTGGGACGTAACAACCCCAAAAATCTGGTTTTCCCTGCACCAAAATCTCCTTCAATCAGCACGCTATGACCACGGTAAATCCGGGTATAAGTGGCAGCTAAATAAGAAACGCGGCGTTTGTCACTGATAAAACCTTCTTTCATGTTATATCTCCATGGGCAGCATAAGGGGCTACATGACTCTTTCGCTGATATTTCTGACAATCAAGGATAAATGCATTGAACAATGCCATGCCTTTTCTCTTCTTGGGCTGCCTCATTTTTTTCATGTAGGCTGTGTATCTTGCTCGGTTATGGTCAAAAATTTGTTTTGTCAGAGCCAGAGAAATGCCTTTGTGATAGGTCTCAATTAAAGTCGGCCGGTCTACAACCATGCTGTGCTGCTCCAAAAAATCTATGATCATAGAAAATTCATCCGGCTCGACTTGCATAAGTGGTTCAGACGGCTTTTCAAAGGGTTTACGTGCAAGTGCCTCCCCTAAAAGAATGCCATCATCACTGGGCTCAAAAATAAAAAGCTTATCGTTATAGCAGGATATTTGCACGGGCGTGCTTTTATGCCTGCTGAACAAATCAGCGCCGGTGGTGATATAATAGTCCTGATTTCTATACCGGATAATTTTGCTTTTTGATACCGTGGCTTTTGTTTTTTTAAAGCCGTATTTCATATACGCCTGTACTTGATCAGATGAAAAAGTAAGGGTATTGATTTGTTTGGATAAAAACTCATCAAGCTTCTGATCAGGAACCCAAGCACTCATTTTTCCACTTTCGCTAAAGTAATGTCTTGTACTGTTATGTTCATGGCAGTATTCCTTCAATAAAGGGCTGTTTTTCAGATCATGCAGGCTGATATCAAGATGGGTTACAGTGATTTTTTCTTTTCTTCCATAGCTGAAGATAAACCCTGGAGTGGTTTTCACAACCCTGTTTTCAAATGCCTTGATTATCCGGATTTCAAAATTGTGAAGACTGCGGTGGGAGGACTCCAGGTGTGCCTTGTCTTTGGGTGAATGAATTCTTGAAAAATTCGATTCCATATAAAATCCACCGGGGATGGAATGCTTTATATTTATGGCATTGATTGGCCTTTTAAGATTTAAAAATCCTTTGGCATTATCTGGCCTGACACGGATTGTTTTCTGGGGGAACGGCGTGTTCAATAGAAAACGGGTAAATAGATCCACTGCGTTTAAGCTGCTTTCGGTAAAATAAGCCTCCAGAGCAAACATGTATCGTGAACCGGTATCAAACATTTCGATCACCTGGGGTTTTTGCCAGCAGCCATTATCATCTTTAATTTTCAAATATCGAAATCTGCAACCGTCCACCTGCACCAGATCAAATACCGATTCAGGTTTAAAACAGTTTTTTACAGGAGGGTCTTTTTCAAAATCAGGCTTTTCCAGGTAGTATTGAAGATCCTCCCGCTTGGCACAACGTCTGAGTGCAGTAAGGCTGATGGACCGGTTCAACTCTTTTTCAAGCCAGTGATGATAATTTTTAATGGTTCTTGCTTTCTGTGTGATAAATATAAATCCCCGGCTTGAAGGGTCGCTGGACGTCTTGACCATTTCTATGAACCGTCTTTTTGTTTCTTCGTCTATGGAACGAGGCCGGCCACTACACTTTCTGCCATCCATGATTCCTTTTTCAACCAGCAAAAGGGGAGCAGGTATAATGCCGGTTTTCCTATACTGGTCTTTGTAATATTTTTTAGACCTTCTTTTGGCCGACCCGCTCTTATTCATGATTTTTTTATGGAGCAGCAGATAAAACCTATCATCAATGCTCAGGTTACGTGTGCCTTTAACCTGAAGGTCAGAAACCAGGTTATCCATTATCAGTCCCCTTGGATAAAATCTTCTCTTTAATGACCCGGTTCCACAATAATGCAGTCTTTCGGGATGTCTGCTGCCAGTGGTCATGTTGTGCCACACAGACTTGATCCAGCATCCCTTGGACAGCAGCCATGTAACCTTTGCTGATCTTATCGATCAGGTTAACTGGAACGTCTTTATCTGCGGTTGTCCTGGCGTTGATAAACTTTTTGATATTCAAAGCGGTCATTTCCATACCGCTATTTAAAAATCCCTTCCAGACCTTGCGTTGTTCAAAAACTTTTAATTGCACCAAAGGGCGGACCTGGCATTCATTGACAGGGAGAATGTCCCCAATTGGGGACAAATTCTTAATCACCCCATAGGCTTCGATCAGGCGATGGGCATGGGATCTGCCCATATCCCACCGGGCTTTGGTATAGACGTCAAATGTTTCAAAAAGGGCCAATTTATATAGGCGGTTATCCCGGATCTCTTTTAATGCCATTCCTATGTCATAAAAATGTCCCTGATTTCTGGCAATAATGGTTTCAAGGCGTGTTAGTCGATCCTGTTTCATGACCACCATCCTTAGGGCATGGACTGGCCAATACCGGCGGCAAGGTCGGCCAGTGACTGTACAGAATTGTGATTAGGAACAGTTCCGATAAAATTTTTCAAAAACAGAACACTGTCTTTAAATCCGTATCTCTTGACCGCCATGACAAGATCAATGGTGTTCATATTTTCTTTGCATCGAAAGCATCTGGCCAAGTTGGTGGCCGGGTTGACGGCGGTTTGAAATTCATTGCACACCGGGCATAGAAAACGGAAGACACCATCCCTGATTTTTGACGGAATCTGTAATTGGTCTCTTATTAA
>JASFBJ010000071.1 GCA_030149585.1 Desulfobacterales bacterium
TGACAACAGGAATAGAAAGATAGGCCAGGCAGATATTACACATTCCACCACCAAGACTGATCCCGATTCCAGAAGAATTATTATCCGCCAGTTCAGACATGATAACAGTCAGGCCCTCATTAACCGGCTTTGGATCATAGCCCAGATTTTTCAGATTCATCTGCAAAATAGATTCATGATAAACAACTGAATCCGGCTTACCCACAGGAGCTCCAGGCACACTGAACCAGATTGGTGTATCCGGATTTTCAGGTTCTGGAATCAGCTTTTTCAAAATAGCCATCAGAACGTTTATTCCATCCATTTCATTAGGATTTAACAGACCGTTTTTTATTGGTCTTTTGGTGTTACGCCCAAAAATATTGGCAATATTTTCCGCTGAATTTCCCAGGATAAAAAAATGTCCGTCTTTCTCAAAAAAAAGAATATTTTTTCCCATGAGAATTTTTTTTGTGGTTTTGGTTATGGGAATTTTAAAAAAAGCATTTAACTGGGAATGAGTGTGAATATCGTCATTTTTTTGGCCGGCAACGACAATATTAGCTGTTCCAATATCAAGCCCGATTGCGCTGTTCGCTCCATTATTACTAACAACAGGTTTCTTTTTTTTTTTAGCAAAAAATGATGCTGTATTCTCATCTAAAATATTATCCATTGGGGCCTCTCTTTCACGATAATTTGTTATATATAGAAGTTGCGTTATGGTCTAATTATTCTATCGGTTGCCTGAAAAATATCTTTAGAAAAAAATCTAAAATAATTTTGATAAGGAACGAGAACGAAATAACTTCCACAAGCAGGCGCACGGATTTAGGTCAGGTTGACCTTCAGGATGGAATTTCTTCCCAGGTGAAAATGTTCTCATTAAGCAGCAGATCACAAACCAGGGCATGTTGAACTATCTTTGGATGCAATATATTTAACAGGATTATATCAAGTCCGGCAGCAGCAAGCATGGAAAGATACGCTTTTTCAAGGCAACGGTTTTTAGCTGCATTTTGGCCGCCGGCAGTAAGGTTGGATAGACCGGCAATTATTCTCACAGGAAAATCCAGAAGCTCCGGCAGGGTTTGAATAACTTTCAGGATTTCTCTGTTTTGGGTTTTACCGTTTTGCCAGGATAGCGGTGCTATGATTGGATCAATGATCAAGTTCGAGACATCAAGACCGGTTTTTTGAAACTCTAAAAAAAGATTTAAGGCTATATCAAGCCGTTCTGAACTATTTTGTGGAACCTGACCATTGGGATGAAGCAGATAGCCGATTATATCGACCTGATATTTTTTGGCCAGGGGCAGGATTTTGGCAAGCTTTGCAGGTTCCAGGGAAAAGCCGTTAATAATTGTTTTTTTTTGACTGGCCTTAAGACCTGCTTCAATTGCCACAGGGTTGGCAGTGTCCAAAAGAATCGGCAGGTCACTTATCTTTTGAACTGTTTTAACCAGAAAAGAGATCCGGCTTTCTGTCTGGCGGGTCAAAGGACCGCAATTCAGATCAATGGCCTTTGCACCTGCTTTGGTACACTTGATAACCATTTCAATAACAGGTTTTGGATTCATCTCCATAATTGCCCGTTCAATAACAGAATTGGTGATTCTAAGGTTGTCGGCAACAAGAATCATAAAAATCAGCGCTTTCTTATCAGATCATTTGGTTTGCATGAATTATCAAGTACGATTTTTACAAGGCTTCCTGGCTGGGCAAAAGACAGGGGCTCTTTATCCAGATTATATATTTTGTTAATTTTATCATGTTTTACGGCCTGCCCGGGCGTCAGTATCTCAATTAGATCATCTTTAAAAATTTTATTACGAACCTGGCAAAGAACCTGCCTGTTTTGAGTTGCTTCAAGAATTTTGCCTAAAAACAGGTTGCCGGTGTTCTGATTTTTGTCAAAATTAGCTATAATCTGATCCGGGTCATTAAAATAAAATCCAGTACAATATCCCCTGTGGCTGATTTGACCAAGCTCTTGAATCCAGGCTGGATTCACCTGATAACCGGCAGGATCATGATAATAGGCATCAATGGCCCGGCGGTAGACATTAAGCACTGAGGCAAGATAATGAATTCCTTTCATTCTGCCTTCGATCTTAAGGGAGGTCAGACCGGATTTAATCATGGCAGGCAGATGTTCAATCATGCAAAGATCCCTGGAATTGAAAATATAGGTTCCGCGTTGATCTTCGGCAAGTGGGTAATATTGATCAGGGCGGAAGGCTTCCATAACAGCATAATTAAAACGGCAGGGATGACAGCACATTCCCCGGTTGCTGTCTCTTTTTGCCATAAAGCTGCTTAAAAGGCAGCGGCCTGAATATGAGATGCACATGGCCCCGTGGATAAAGGCTTCCACCTCCAGCTCATTGAAACCAGCTATCTTTTCAATTTCAATAAGGCTGAGTTCTCTGGCGGCATTTATTCTGGAAGCGCCAAGGGAGTGCCAGAATAGAGCTGTCTGGTAATTGGTTGTGTTGGCCTGGGTGCTGATATGGATGGGGATAGGGGGCAAAATGCGCTGGGCCATCTGAAAAATTCCAGGGTCAGCAATAATAACAGCATCAGGTGAAAGATCTGCCAGTTTCAAAAGATACTCTTCAATTTTTAATATCTCATCATTTCTGGCATAAATATTACAGGCCACATAGACTTTGACCTGTTTAGACCTTGCCAGGCAGAGTGCTTTTTCCAGCTCGTCCATGCTGAAATTACCGGAAAAATTTCGCAAACTAAAATCAAGGCCTGCAAGATAAACCGCATCAGCACCGTAATTGATTGCAATTTCAAGTTTTTCAAAATTACCGGCAGGAGCCAGCAGCTCTATTTTTTTTCCCCTGATTATATTTGTTTTAAAGGGCAAATTCATTCCTAAACTTTAATGGCCAGGTTTCCAATGTTGCCAATGACTTATCCAGATTCTCATAATTAAAAATTTCCAGAGAGAGGGTTTCGTGAAAATTATTTAAAACAGCGGCTGCAAGTGCTGCTTTTTTCGGCGATAATTTGTCAAGGGCTAAATGATCATGGGTTTTGGTAACACCGTGAAGATGAATAATTGTGGTTAAAGGCAGATAAAGGTCGATTACCTGCTTAAAATCAAAGCCATGGAAAAAAAGATGGCCCATATCAATACAAACCCGCAAATCCAGCTCGCGGATTATTTTGTCAATCCAGGTTATTGGATAATCAAGGGTCTCAACAGAAAGGCTTTGGCTATCAACTCCCAGATCTAAAAGTCGGCGCAGGCTGTCAAAGGTTCTTTGTTTCCAGATTTCAAATTCAGCCGGCTGATCCAGATCAAACTGACGCTCCAGGTGCAGGGTATAAGTGGTTGGATTTAAGGGAGCCACCCAGTCAATTATATTTTTAAAGGTTGCAACAGCCATGCGGCGTTTGGATGGATCATGATCTCCTAAAAAAAGATTTATGGGCAGATGAATATTATAAGAAAAATCAAGGGTGGCGGATAGCTCGACCAGTTCGGCGATAATAGACCTGGTTAAGGTTTTTTTATAATCCCTGCTTTCAAAAACAAGTAGTTCAATTTCATCCAGAAAGGGCCCCAGCTTTTTTATATTGGGTAGATAATGATCTGCATAAATAAAAGAGGTGGTGCCCAGCCTGAATGGATATTGCTTTTTATATGATTTTTTTAAAACAGGGGTCATTTTATTTAAAAAAGCGCTGCAATAGCGCTGATGCCTATTACCCAGAAAAGGGCTGAAAGCAGCATCAAATCGCAGCTTTTTTTTATATCATTATAATTTACAGGGCTAAATCTCTTGCCGATAAAGGGTTTATCCACTATCTTGCCGTTATAATAGTTTGGGCCGCCTAGTGTAATACAAAGGGCTCCTGCAAAGGAAGCTTCAGGATATCCGGCATTTGGGCTTGAATGAAAAGCGCCTTCATTAAAAGCTGTTTTAAAGGCGGCTTTTGCGCGGCCATTAAGAATTAAGGCGGCAAGAGCAATAACCGGCACGGAAAGTCGGGCAGGGATATAATTAGCAATATCGTCAATCTTTGCCGCTGCTTTTCCAAATTCATGATAGGCGCTGTTTTTATAACCGATCATTGAATCCAGAGTGTTTACCATTTTATAAGCCATGGCCATAGGAGCGCCTCCCAAAAGGGCAAAAAACATTGGCGCCATAAAACCGTCTACCAGGTTTTCCGACACGGTTTCAACAGCAGCCATGGAAACACCTTTTTCCCCAAGGGATTTTACCTCGCGGCCTACAATATAGCTTACCTGAACCCTGGCTTTTTCCAGATTTTTTTCTTGAAGGGCCTTCCAGACAGCTAAGGCCTCTTTTTGCAAAGAGCCGGCTGCCATACAATAATAAATCAGAAGAATTTCAACCAGAACCTTTAATAAAGGGTGAATAATATAAGCGCATTGGATTATAAGCCAGGTAAGTCCAAAGGTCAAAAAAATACAAGAGCCGGCAAAAAGCAGACCAGATAAAATCAAAGGCCCTGGAATATTTCGGAAACCAGGTTCAAAGGACTCAATTATGTTGCCCATCAGCCGGATGGGATGGGGCAGCCGGCGCGGGTCTCCTAATAAAAGATCAAATCCAAAGGCAGCCGCAAAAATATACCAGGGCGAGCAAAAATCCAATTCAGTCATCCTTTCCAAGAGATTTTAAAGCTTGAGCAAGAAGAGTATTCTCCTCTTGATTTTTCAATGCAATACGGATGAACTGGTTGGATAATCCTTTAAAATTGGCGCAATTACGAATCAGGATTTTTTTTTCACCGAGAATTCCACATATTTTTTCAGCTTTAAGGGTTTGGCCCAGTTTTATTAAAATAAAGGGAGTTAAACCGGAACAGGGTGTTAATTCAGGATAATTTTCCAGATGTTTTAGAAAAATTATTTTTTCTTTTTTGATAAACTTCTGGGTTTCAATTATATAATCATCTATAAATGCGCCCTGTTCCAAAAGATAACTTATTGCTGTTTGAGCCAGGCTGTTAACACTCCAGGGCAAAAGATGCCGGCGAAATTCAGATATAATCCCTGCCGGCGCAATTAAAAATCCAATTCGCAGTCCAGGAATTTTAAAGATTTTGGACATGGAATTTAAGATAAGAAGATTGGGCAAATCAGCTCCAAGCATGCTATGTCGCTCATACTGGTTAATAAAGGGCAAATAGGACTCATCAATAATAAATCGTGTTTGGGGAAAAGCAGTGCAGAGTTTTTTCAGACGATCTGCCAAAATCAGTTTGCCCGTAGGATTATTGGGATTACAGATAAATATAGTGTCAAAATCCGGCAGGAGCTTTTCAAGTTCATTAATATCAGGCTCAAAATCGTTTTTTGCCTTTGACATAAAATAGGAGTATGGAGTTTTGCTGATAATACAGGCATCTTCATAATCTGCATAGGTGGGCCCAAGGATTAAAACATTTTTTGCCTTCAAGATGCCAGGCAAAGCATATATCAGTTGGGTGGTGCCACCGGCCGCCAGCACTGTAGATGGATCTATCTTATATTTTTGGGCAAATAGAGAAATAATTCTGCTTGAATCCACTTCCGGCAGACAGGTGATAACATCTATTTGCTTTGCAAGATAATCAATCAGACCGGCTGGAGGGCCCAAGGGATTAAGATTACTGCTCATATCGATAATTTTCTTTACCGGGCAGCCCAGTTTTTGGGCAAGAGCATAAATATTGCCGCCATGACCCTTTAGCATTATATATTCCCTGCTGAAACTATAATAAAAAGTCCGGCTTCAATAATTTCCGTCATGGCTCCTAGCATATCTCCGGTAATACAGCCGATTTTTTTTTTATAATATAAGAGGATAAGCGCCACTAAAATAAAAAAACCAGTATTTAAAATCAGACAATCCCATTTGGCAAAGAAAGAAAGAATGATCAGACCTGCAAGAGGATAAAAAGCTGTGTTGCCAAAAGGCTTTTGAAAAAAATTATGACCAGTGCCGCCCTCAGGCCGTCCATATTCCAAAAATTTGATGCCAAACAGCATGCTTGCCCTGGCATAGGCTGGAATGATGATCAAAAAAAGGATTCGATGCTCATTAAGCGAGTAGATGCCTGCCCACTTTAAAGCCAGACAACATATGATAGCAACCAGACCCATGGTTCCTGTCCGGCTGTCTTTCATAATTGCCAGAGCAATATCTTTGGGCCTTTGGCTGTAAAGGCCATCGGCTGCATCTCCTAATCCATCCAAATGAAATGCTCCTGTTAAAACAGCCAGAAGAACAACATCAAGCAGCGCAACCACGGGCAAAGGCCAGAAACCAGAGGCGATCTTATCGCAAATCGCCACCAGAATTCCGAGCAATATACCGACTACCGGAAATAGAGGGGCTGCCTTATGGGGCACTAAATCAATGGTTCGCCCTACTGGTAAAATGGTTATAAATTGAATAGCCGCGATCAGATGTTTCATTTTATCCCTTAATCTTAACTGGAATACCGGCCACCATCCAGATTACCTGGTCACAGATTCCAGCCAGCTCCTGGTTGGCAAATCCAGCAGCATCCCTAAATAATCTGGCCAGCTTATTTTCCGGAACAATTCCGCCGCCAACTTCATTGCTGACTAAAAAAACCGGACAAGGCATTTCTTTAAGGGCATTGCAAAGCTGTTTCAGGTGGTCTTGTAAAACCTCCTGTTGATCTGATCCGAGCATAAGATTGCTAACCCACAGGGTAATGCAGTCAATCAAAACCAGATCAGCTTTGGCGGAAATATCCTGCAAAGCTTTCGGCAAAAGGGTCGGCACTTCCATTGTTTGCCAAAATGTACTTCTTTCCTCTTGATGGCGTTTAACTCGTGCGTGCATTTCAGGATCAGATGGAACACAGGTCGCCAAAAATATTTTATGGGGCGCGTTAATTTTTTCAGCCAGCAAAAGGGCGTGGCTGCTTTTCCCGCTTCTGCAACCACCAAGAATCAAAGTCAGTTTATTCATGGAACCTCATATTTTTTAAATCAGGCCAAGGGTGTTTTGAAATAATTTATCTATATCAATATATTTTTTAAAATGATCTGCAAGCAGATCATACTCTCTATCCCTTTCAGCCGGACCTTCAAGCTGGTCGTCTGAGATGATTTTTATCCCCAGGCCTTTTAAAAACCAGCGCCTGACCCCTGCATTATCAAATAATCCATGGAGATAGGTACCCATTATATGCAAATCAGGGCTAATGCAGCCTTCTTTTGCCCTGCAAGGTTTGCTGTTTCGTTCCAGCACTGTAAAAAGGGGAGCTCCTTTATGGCGTACGGTTTGCCCCATATGAATTTCATACCCTTGCCCAACGGTATTATGACCTTCAAATTTGGTTAAGCTTGTTGTCTTGGGGGCTTGCAAGGTGGTTTCCACCGGCAAAAGACCAAGCCCTGGCGTAGATCCCGGAGGCCCTTCCAGGCCTTTGGGGTCATGAACCACTGTGCCCAGAATTTGATAGCCACCGCAAATTCCAAGAAGAAAACCCTTATTCCGGCAATAGGTATTCAGCCTGGCAGCCCAGCCACTTGTTTTTAACCATTTGAGATCAAAACGGGTATTTTTGGAACCAGGCAGAATTACAGCTTTAAAACCTGCAAGGTCCTGGGGTTTTTCCAAAAAAAACAGGTTAATCTGTTTAAGATTGCTCAAAGGATCAAAATCATTAAAATTGGAGATATGGGGCAAACGGATAACGCCTATAGCGGGCAGATCGCTGTTTGTCACAACTTTTGGAACAGGATTTTCAATAACCACTGAATCTTCAGGTTCGATGTGAATATGATTATACCACGGCAAAACACCGAAAACTTTTTTACCTGTTTTTTCTTCCAGCCAGGTTATTCCATCTGCAAAAAGGCGGATATCACCTCTAAAACGGTTGATAATAAAACCGCTTATACGCCGGCTTTCTTCAGGAGAGAGACAGGCCAGGGTTCCCACCAGTTGAGCAAATATTCCGCCTTTATGAATATCTCCTACTAAAATCACCGGTGCATCAGCATAAGAGGCCATTTTAAGGTTAACGATATCCTGAGACATCAGGTTAACTTCCGCGCATGAGCCGGCACCCTCTAAGACCACAAAATCATATTGGGAGCGCAGGCGATCAAGGGCAGCGGCAGCAGTTTTAAAAAGCCGCTCTTTTTGTGCGTGATACTCTATGGCCGTGCTGTCGGCAACAGCTTTTCCCAAAAGCACAATCTGTGCGCCTTTCTCACTGGTGGGTTTCAGCAAAATAGGATTCATATCTACATGGGGTATTACTTTGGCTGCCTCGGCCTGTACGATTTGAGCCCTTCCCATCTCCAGACCGTTTGGTGTGACCCCTGAATTATTGGACATATTCTGGGCCTTAAAGGGCGCAACCCGTAGGCCTTTTTGGTACAAAAGGCGGCACAGGGCAGTGGCAATAATGCTTTTGCCAACATCAGAGCCGGTTCCAAGGACTGCTATGCATTTGGCCTGTGATCCTGTATTATTTTTCGATTCCAATTCTAGCCGGTACCCCCCTGTGATAATAATGCTTGAGTTCTTTCATTTCAGTTACCAGATCAGCCTTTTCCATTAATTCCATGGCTGCCCAACGCCCTGTTATAATAATTTCAAGCCCGGGTGGTTTTTTATCAATAACCGCTAAAAATTCCTGAATGGGAAAAAGACCGTATTTAACAGCTATATTGCCCTCATCAATAACCATAAGATCATATTTATTCTCTGCCATTACAGCTTTTATCCTGGCAAGCCCCTGCTGCCCGGCCAGGATATCTTCTTGAGAAGGACTGCCCTTGACAAATTTTCCCATGCCGTATTGTTCAATTATAATCTGATCGGAAAATTTGGACAGGGCTTTTATTTCACTATAATCGCCCTTTTTTAAAAATTGAATAAAAAAAACTTTTAAACCCGCTCCAGCAGCTCGAATAGTTAAGCCTATTGCAGCAGTGGTTTTACCTTTGCCGTTTCCAGTATAAACTTGAAGATATCCTGTCATGATCAGCTCAATAATATATGAAAATAATTTATAATATATTCTGAATTACCGGTTTTTTGTACTTTTCTCAAGTCATTATTTCATAATATTCATCAAAAACTAATGGTTCAAAATTATTGGGATAGAATTGACAAAACTACTAACATGCTTTATATGAAGCCAATTATCAAGTAAAAATAATGCCTTGACAAAGATTTTTCAGTATTTTATTATAAATTTAATCAAATCCTGAAACTGAACTCATTAAGACAGCCTGAGGAATGGGAAAATTGGATTTATTTCTGGGGTCCTAATACAAAAGAATTTTTTTATTTACCATATAACATAAAAGAGCATAATGAAATTAAATAAACGCGGCGGTACTACTGATGAAGCCTATCAAAAAATAAAAAATATGATGTATTATAACGAACTGGTGCCTGGTCAGAAATTAATTTATCAGGATCTGGCTGATCGTCTTAATGTAAGTAATACACCTATTATTCAGGCGTTGAAACGCCTGGAATATTTAAATCTGGTTTGCTATAAACCCAATAAGGGATATTTTGTCGGGGAAATAACTGCAATAGAGGTTAAAGAACTGTATCAGGCCAGAGAGGCTCTGGAAGTATATTTAATTCCAGCAATAATAAAAAATTTAAGCGCTGCCAAGCTAAAAAAAATCAAGAATGATTCCAAGGTTGTACATGATGACAAAGATGATCGCCGTTTGACAATTTTAAAGGATGCCAAGTTTCATCTCAGCATTGCTGAAATTGCTGAAAATAAAACAATCTATCGTATTTTAAGTGGTATATTTGAAGAAATTTGTTTAAAATACAGACCTGAATATATGGGAGATGAAAGGATTCGGGAAGTTGTTTGTGAACATAGGGAATTATTGGATGCAATAAACAAAAAAGATGTTAAAGAGGCAATCAGGGCGACCCGTGAACATAATAATAGAGGCGGCCGCTATGTGGCAAACAGTCTGAGCAAAATTCGTCCGGTTATTATTTAGCCAAAGGTTGTCAATTATTATGATTTATGTTTAACTATGCATTACTCACTGAAAAATGCAATTTATAACCGTTTAATGTAAAAACAGCTTAAAAAAAAAGGGGGGAATATATTATGAATATTGTTGTAGGATATGATGGATCAAAGTCGGCTAAGGTTGCTTTAAAAGTTGCGAAAATGCATGCCAAGGCCTTTAATGCCAAGGTTTATGTTCTTTTTTCATTAATGGGCGGACATGATGAAAAACTGGCGGATATTGAAAAGGCGGAACAAGACTTAAAATATGCTAAAGATTATTTTGAGGACGCCGGTATTGAATGTGAAGTTCAGCAACTGGTCAAAGGGCTTGCACCTGGGGAAGATCTTGTAGAATATGCCAATCAGAATAATGCTGATGAGATTATTATTGGAATTCGGAAAAAATCCAAAGTCGGTAAGCTTGTTTTTGGCTCCACCGCTCAATACGTTATCCTGGAAGCCAAATGCCCGGTTGTTTCCGCTAAATAGAAATACCTGTTCCTGAGTGTTTTTTGTGCGGCAGATAGCTATGGTCGTTCATTTTTCAATTATTGACATATATAGTATAAAAATTGGGATCCTTCAAATTTAGTTTACATTTTTTAGATGTTGCTTCTTGCCTGGTTCCCATGCTCCAGCGTGGGAACCTTATGTGGTATGCATTCCCACGCTGGAGCGTGGGAACGAGAAAGAAATTATAAAACCTTGATAAAATAAATAATTATTTTTTTTTCAGGGTTTTATTTTTTTTTAAGTTTTATCCTGTTGTGCGCTTTTAATAGAGCCAAATGCCTTTTGGATCGCTTTTGCGATTTGCCAACCAACTCGTCTTGCACGAAAAAAGTATGTATATTATTAGCATTATTATTAATTAGGATGAATTACTTTTTTATTGACACTCATGACTAATTAATTTAATTAAATATAAAATCATTTTTTTTGATTATATCAAATCTTGCCAAATCGTCTTTTAAGGATATTATCACACAGGAGATGTTTTATATTGGAAAAAGATACTATTTTAAACGGGATTAAAGTCATTGATTTAAGTAGATTTCTGGCAGGACCCTATTGTACGATGTTATTGGCGGATATGGGGGCTGAGGTAATAAAAGTGGAAGGGGCCGGAGGGGATGAAACCAGGATAATCGGGCCGGCAATGTCAAAAGAGGATCCAGCTCTTTTCTCGTCTTTAAATAGAAATAAAAAAAGTATCTGTCTGGATGTGGTACTCCCAAAGGGATTGGAACTGCTCTACAAACTTGTCGGGAATGCAGATGTTTTTATAGAAAATTATGTACCCGGTACAACCAGGGAGCTCAAGATCGATTATGAATGCTTAAAGAAGATAAATCCGAAATTAATCTATTGTTCTATTTCAGCTTTTGGTAATAGCGGGCCTTATATGAATCGGCCGGGTCTGGATATTGTCATTCAAGCTATGAGCGGTATTATGGGAATAAGCGGGGAACCCAATGGACGCCCCATGCGTCCTGGTTTTCCGGTAATTGATATGAGTACCGGCTCTATGGCGGCTTATGGAATTCTTTTAGGCCTTTTTCGCAAAATAAGAACCAACAAGGGAATGAAGGTTGATCTTTCACTTCTGGATCAGGCACTTGCTCTGCAAGGTCCTGTAATCAGCATGTATTTTTCTTCCGGCAAAAATCCTCCTCGTCTTGGTAATGCTTCGCCTTTTACCCTGGCTACCGACTTTAAAACCAAAGATGGAAGATATGTAGCTATTTCCATTGGCCATAATGGATTCTGGAAACGGTTAAAAAAAATATTAAATTCAGAAATATTAAATTCAGACCATAGATTTACCACTCTGGCAGATGCTTTTGGAAATATGAAGGATCTGATACCAATTTGTGAGAAGAAATTTTTAGAAAAAGATGGCGCAATCTGGGAAGAAATGCTGATTAAAGGGGGTATTCCCTGTAGTCTGATAAAACAATATGATGAAATTTTAAACGATCCCCAGGTAATTCATAATCAGGTAATTCAGGAACTGGAACATCCGGTTAGTGAAAAATGCAAAGCAATTAAAACACCTTTGACCATTGATGGTGAATTAATGATTGGCGAAAAAATAGACGCACCCCTGCTGGGTGAACATACCAGCACGATTCTCAAAGAACTTGGATATTTGGAAGATGATATAGAAAAATTTAAAAAAGATAAAGTTTGTCCCCAGTAAAACTGCAGCCGAAAGCAAGTGATGTATTTATTAGTTGCACTAGCAGATTAATGATAATGGTTTAATAATGATTCTATTTTTTGAATTTTTGAAAAAAGGGGAGTAAAAATGGGAAAAGCTGGCTACTCAATCAACACCACCAGGGAAACTCTGGAAAAGAAAAAAGCTCAGGCCAAGGGGAAGGGAATTTCCTTTCGACCCTATGTGGAGGATGTTAGAACTAGACTCGCAAAGGTTCAAGCCGAAAAAGAGAGAATTAAAAAGCCGGCCAGTGAAAAACTTTTCAAGAGAATGAGGGCCGCAGGTAAAATGACCGCCCGGGAAAAAATGGAAAATTTGTTTGATGAGGGCACTTTTACAGAAATGAGTATTTTTGCCGAATCCCAGTTTACCCATATGGGAATGGGGAAATATGACACCAATGCAGAAGGCATTATATCGGGTTTTGGTGAAGTTGAGGGCCGCAGTGCATGCGCCTATGCAACCGATTATACTGTTTTGGCAGGATCCACCGGCGAGGGGCATGCAGCTAAACTGCGCAATATTACCAGGATGGCTGGTGAAATGCGTGTGCCCATTATAACTTTTCTGGATTCAGCAGGTGCCAGGCTTCAGGAAGCAACATCCAGTTTGCGGTATGGTATAGACGGCATGTTAATGCAAAGCATTTATTCCGGTGTAATTCCGCAGATCTCGGTTGTTTGCGGCGGGTGTGCCGCGGGTCAGGCCTATGGGCCGCTTATGACCGACTTTGTTATAATGACAAGAGATAATGCTAATATGTGGCTTGGTGGTCCACGTGCAACTGCGGCTGTAACCGGAGTTGAGGATATTTCAGATATCGGCAGCGCTGAATATCATATGAAATATACCGGAGAGTGTCATTTGATTGCAGAAAATGATACAGATGCAATTGAAACAGTTAAAGAGCTTTTGCGATATCTACCCGCAAATAATAAAGAAAAGGTTCCCTTTAAAGAGCCTGCTGATGATCCATTGCGCCAGGAAGAAAAACTGCTGGATATTCTGCCTGAAGATCCGCGACGATCTTATGATATGCACGATGTTATTAGATTGATTGTTGATGATGGTGAATTCATGGAGATTCAGGAGGGCTTTGCTAAAAACGGAATTGTCGGCTTTGCCCGTTTTGACGGTCGGGTTTGCGGAATTGTGGGAGGCAACCCTTCCTATTTAAGCGGCTGCATGGAACCTGATTGCACTGATAAAT
>JASFBJ010000275.1 GCA_030149585.1 Desulfobacterales bacterium
GTAGACAAACCAACATCCAGCGCAATTTTGTGGATTTATTTCTTTCCGTGACCCTAAGGCATGCCGAGCTTTTAAACTCATAACCTGGCATCTTGCATGGTTAATTGAATTATTCGGCTGTTATTCCAATAATTCCAGCCGAGTTTATAAGCAATATTTTTAAAAAAATCAGGCGCTGGATCAAAAGTCGGGGCATTGAACCAGATTGCGCTGAGCTTTTTTGGGGTATTAATATTTTTTTGTTGTAAAATCATTTTAAGATGTTTTCCGGCAATCAGGGTAGAAGAAAAAACTTTTATATTGCGGGATGAAAAAACAGGTTCTGGATTGCTGATTCCATAGGGTTCCAATAAAGTTAATTCATCTAAAAGCTGGCTATCAACAGCTTCAAAATTTAATTCATAATCAATTTTAAGAAAGGCGGTAAAGTCTTCTTTCCGAGTGGCACTGCTAACCTTTTCTTCAAAATGTTTAATAAATCCAGCCAGGTTTTCAGGCAGAATTTTAAGACCTGCTGCTGCCTTATGACCTCCAAATTGAATTATATTTTCCGAACATGCGTTTAATCCTTTGAATATATTAAATCCAGGGATACTGCGACCTGAGCCCCACCAAAGGTTATCCTGCATCCCAAAAAGAATTACCGGGCGATTATATTTTTCCAAAATTTTAGAGGCCACAATTCCCAGCACTCCTATTTTCCAGCCCGGCTGGGCAAATACCAGGCAGCTTTTCTCAGCCAGGTCAGGAGTGTCAATAATTCGACGCTCAACCGAGTTCAAAATCAACTCTTGCGTGTGCCGGCGATCCTTATTTAACTGATCAAGAGTAGTTGCAAGCCGTTGAGCTTTTTTTTTATCCTCAGTTATCAGCAATTCAACTGCCAGACCCGCATGATCCATTCTGCCGGCGGCATTTAATCTCGGGGCCAGCCTGAAAGCTATATCGTCTGAATGCAATGGTCCTGATTTAATTGCGCTTATTTTCATCAGAGCCTTTATGCCGGGGCGTTTTCCTTTTGAAAGAATTTTCAATCCTGTTTTGGTGATGGTACGGTTTTCATTGATTAAGGGGACCATATCCGCAACTGTTCCCAGGGCAACCAGGTCACAATAGGCTTTTAGATTGGGCTCTTGTCGTTCTTGATTCCAATAATTATTCTGTCGCAGATATTTTCGCAAATAGATCAGAAGATAGAAAGCCACACCCACACCAGCAAGAAAGTCCAAATCTTTTTGACAACCTTTACGTCTAGGGTTGATTATTGCCAAAGCTTGAGGCAGCTTGTCTGAGGGCTCATGATGATCAGTAATTATAATGTCAATTCCTGCAAGGTTGGCGGCTTCAACCGCCAAATGATCGTTGATTCCGCAGTCCACGGTTATGATTAAGCGGATATCCCCTGGTTTTGCCTTGTTGATGATATGATCGGGCTTAATTCCATAACCTTCTTTTTCCCGGTGAGGCGTATAATATTCTACTTTGGCTCCGCTCTTATTTAAAAAAAGATAAAGAATTGCTGTGGCGCTGATTCCATCAATATCATAATCACCAAAAATAAGAATTTTTTCTTTGGCAATTAAAGCATTATAAATTCTAAGTGCGGCTGATTCAATATCCTGTAGATTATCCGGTGTGTTTATACTTTTTAAGGATGGATAAAGAAATTTCAAGGCCTTTGAACCGGTTGTGATGTTGCGATTAGCAATTACAGCCGCTGTTTCAGGAAGGCAGGACACAGTTTTTTGAATGTCTGAGATAGTTGATTGATCAGGTTTTAATAATTCCCATTGTTTATTACTAAATTGCTTATTCATAAATGGACCATATTTTACTTTAATTTTTTAAAAAGTGTGGATGGCGGCTGGCGGAATGGCGATATATACATCTTTTTTTTGGGAAAGATCCATTGAAATCAAGTCACCTTTGCTTAAAAATGCACTTAAAGCTGTTTTTCCTATTATGGCTAAGACCTCACAGTATGGGCCATGATCAGCGATAGTTGCGATTTTGCCTTGAAAGATATTTGTTTCGTTTTCGGAAAATTTTTTATTTCTTATCATAATATCTTCAGGACGGATAGCGATATAATGCTTTCCGGTTTTTGTTGGTGCTTCCAGCTTGACTTTTATTTTATCCACAATAGCCGTGCTGTTTTTAAAGGCTGATGGAAATATATTTTTCATTCCAACAAATTCAGCCGCAAAAGGAGTGGCCGGCCTTTTGAAGATTTCAGAGACTGAGCCGACTTGTTCAATTATACCATGGTTTATGATAGCAGCCCTGGTACCAAGTGATAAAGCTTCTGAAAAGTCGTGGGTTACCATCATAAATGTTATATTTGATTCTTTGTGGAGTTTTTTCAGAATATTTCTGATCTCTTCACGAAAACATGGATCCAGAGCAGATAGAGGTTCATCCAAAAGCAGCAGCGCAGGGCGCACGGCCAGGGCTCTGGCCAGTGCTGTTCTCTGTTTTTCTCCGCCGCTTAAATTATTAATGGAGCGCTTGGCAAGGTGCTGGATACCAAGTTGTTCCATGAGACTCTCTACCCATTGAGCGGATTTTTTATTTTTGGATTTTTGATAGCGTAATCCAAAATTGATATTTTCATGTACTGTTAGATGCGGGAAGAGAGCATAATCCTGGTACATAATTCCAATCCCTCTTTGCCCCGGCGAAAGCCTGGTAATATCTTTCCCATTAATTTTGATGCAGCCGCTGGTAACAGGAATCATCCCTGCTATTGCCTCTATCAATATGGTCTTGCCGGCGCCGGTGGGCCCAAGAAAGATAAAAAAATCGTTTTTTTCAATAAAAAGAGAAGCATCCTGTAATATAAAATTCGGCAGCTCTATGCGCAGCTTTTCAATTTCGATCATATTTGCTTCCTTTGCGGCAATGAGACTATTCTGAGTAAAACAAAAAGCAGCAGAGAGATTAATATCAGCCAGACAGCCACGGGCTGAGAATATTTCAGGCCGTAGGCCGTGAAACGTTCATAAATCATAACAGGCGCCAGCATTGGGTGATAGGCTACAATCACAATTGCCCCAAATTCACTGATGGCTCTTGCGCAGCACATTATAATTCCAGCCAGCATGGAGCGCCAGGCCAGAGGAAATGTAACGCGCAAAAATGTTTCCAGACTGGAAGCGCCGAGACTTCTGGATACATTTTCAAGACGGACAGGAATGGCCTCAAAACCGGTTTTAACGGTGTTTACATAAAAGGGAAGGCCCACAAAAGTCAGAACAGTGACGATTCCTGTGACCGTGCCCATAATCTGTATTCCGAGATTCTGGATAATTTGTCCAAACCAGTGATTCCGGCCAGCCAGCCCCAGAATTGCAATACCGACCACAGGATGGGGAATCATAATCGGAAGATCGATTATACTTTCAACAAGCTTTTTCCCAAAAAAGGTTTTTCTGGCAAGCAGCCAGGCAAAAGGAGTGCCGATTATAAAAGATATCAAGGCTGCCAGACCGGCTGTATAGATACTCAGCCAGATTGAAGCAAAAACATCAGGGTCCTGGATAGTCTCTTTTAGATCCTTAAAGGATGGCTGCGCAACCATCTCAATCAATGGCAGCATTATAAATAAAAGCACTGTCAAGGTTGATAAAACAGCCAGACAGAAAAAAGGATCTATTCGTATTCCAGCTTTCATCTTATCTCAACAAGTTTTTTTAATCCTGCGGGCAGTTTTGATTTCATTTCCTTTGTGCTGACCCGGCCGGGAATAAAAGGAGGCTGCCCCATTTCCTGAAGGATTTTCAGCCCGCCTGTGGGATCCATCAGGTATTCCATAAAGGCTTCGGCAGCTTCCCGGTTTGGGCATCCTTTCAGCATGGTAATCCCGTAGGTGCATGATTTACCCGTTCTTATAATCCATTTCCCTGGTTTTTTTCCTGTTACTTTTACCTTTGCCTGCTTATAAAAATTATCATTTTTATAATCGCCCAGATTAATTTCAGCAGGCAGTTTGATATATTTCAAGTCGTGCTGAACCGCAACAGATAAATATTCCCAGGCATAATCCATATTTCCGGTTTTAAGGAGTGAAACCAGCTCCACTGATTTGGGGCGGATATTTTTTTTAGGCCGGTTTGCAATTAAGCGATCATATAACCCATTTATTTTATAATATTTTTCAGCCAGCTGGATCACCATCAGGCTTCGGTAACCACAAGGATCCAGATTAGGGTCGGAATGTCCCCAGATAATTCTTTTTTTTTCCAGAATTTTATACCAGTTATCCGCATTAATCTCTTTTGCAAAACGGCTTTGGTCTGTATAGCATAGAACTAATTGGTTGGTTGCAAAGCGTATATTCCAATCAGCATATTGTGGGATCAGTGTTTTGTCTATGATTTTAAAATCGGCCGAAGCCATGATATCCGCTGGTTTATGCAATTCGGAAATCATGCGTGCCATTTTGGTGCTGCCACCTCCTTCACGCAGGAGATCGACTTTTGGATATTTTTTCTCAAAGATTTTTTCCATCTTTGCAAAGGGGACTGTAAGGCTGCCTGCATGGAAAATTATAAGCTTTCCCGCTGGTTCCGCCATTACATTATAAGGTATTGATATAAAGATAGGCAATAACACAGCCAGTAGAAAATTTATCAGTTTTTTATTCATTTTGATCTTTTCCTTTTTTTATGTGTCTATTTTATCTGGTTTGGTTTATCTGGTTTGGGAAATACTACTTTACCGCACAGGCTTAGATCATACCCATCCAGC
>JASFBJ010000276.1 GCA_030149585.1 Desulfobacterales bacterium
GCTTCAGGCCATCTTTGCCCGATCTGTCTGATCTGAAATAGGCACAAAAATCTTGAAATAGCTCGCTATTCCTGCAACTTTTGTAATTTTAGATCGAACAAACCTGACCTAAATCTGTGCGCCTACTTGTGCAAGTTATTTCGTCCCCGTTCCTTAACTGTAAAATTTACTTATGATCAAATCCAGTTATTCCATCCCAGTTTTCATCAGGCATATTTTCGCGAAACTGTTTTATACGTGATAAATATAACAGCGAGGGGCCATCATCCGGAACCAGATTCAAGGACTGCTTAAATTTTTGTTCTGCCTTATCCCATTCCCTGTTACGAAATAAGAAAAGGCCATTTTCAAATAACTCGACGAGCTCAATATCCTGTGGTCTCATTTGATTTCGATACCCTTTTAATTCCAATATTTTTACAGCGTCCTTCTTGCCTTTAACTCTCACAAGGTCCAGCTCCCTCAATAAAAATTGATGATCGAGTCTATTAGCTGTAAACTCACTGATAATTATTTTAGTCCCATAAACCTTATTTAAACCCTCCAGTCTCGAAGCCAGATTAACAGCATCCCCGATAATGGTGTAATCCATAAACTCATTACTTCCAAGATTCCCAACTGTCACAACACCAGTGTTAAGACCGATTCCAGCAGATAGATCTTCAGCCCCCTTAATATTGCTGTTGGCTTTTAAATCCTCAATTTTTTCCAGCATGACCAAAGCTGTTTTTGCAGCCATTACCGGATGATCCGGCAGTGCCAGAGGAGCACCATAAAAAGCCATGACCGCGTCTCCCATCAGTTTGTCAAGGGTGCCCTTATGATGAAATACAATGGGAATCATGGCATCAAAATAAATATTTAATAAAATGCTGGTATCTTTTGCACCTAGTTTTTCCGAAAGGTTAGTAAAACTTCTTAAATCGGAAAAGAGCATGGTGAGATCCTTACGTTGTCCTGTAAAAGTAGTATCAATATCTCCTTTGATCAGGTCGCTCACAACACCTGGTGAAACATATTTACCAAATAAGCTGGTTATCATGGCTGTTTTTTTCTTGTCAAAGACCTTTTGAAGGATAACCCCTGTAATAAACTGGATAAAAAGGACAGCCAGCAAAGGGGCAATATCCAGCCAGATCATTTTTTTAAGAAAAAGTAAATAACCTCCAAAAACAAGAAAGGCGGCTCCGCCGCCAACAGCCAGCAACTCCCATAACATTCCAAGCCGGGGCAGGTAAAAAATCAGACAGCCTGCCCCGATTAGTATAATTAACCAGATTACGGTTTTAGTGGAAGCCTTATTAATAAAAGCGTTGTTTAAAATAGTTTCCACAGCATGTGCGTGACATGCCATTCCAAGATCCTTGTCGCCCAAAATATTTCTAACTATTTTACCGAATTTTTTTTTATATTTATCTGAATTATTTTGAAATCTGGAAAAAGGTGTACTGAAAAAATCTTTTTGAGTTGCAAGACTGCTGCCGATAATAACTATTTTGTCCTTTACCAGATCTTTGGAAAAACGATTTTTTACAACATCAGCATAGGAGAGCTGTGTAAAGGCCGTATAATCGCCATAAAAATTAATAATCAAATCAGGTTGTGGTAATTTTAGCTGAGTTTGATTTAAAGAGCCGATTATAAGATGTTTTTGGGAGGAAAAATCAAAATTAAAATCAACATCCAGAAAGGTTCTGGCCAATTCCAGAGAAAATGATGGTAAAAGTTGAAGATTGCCGTCAGGCATTGTTTTTGCCTGGATAAATCGAATACGGCGTAAGATTTCATCAGAATCCAGTATGAAATTTATAAAACCATCACCAATCATTACCTCCTGAAACTTATCCAGAGGTTCAACATCTTGTCCTGATTTGGCAAAAACAGCCCTGGCAAGAATAATGTTATTACACTCGGATATCTGATCTGCCAGTTTAGTATCAATCTGTGAATCCTGAGAAGGAGCTGACAAAATCATATCCAGCCCGATTATTTCAGCTTGAGCCCGGCAAAGATGATCAAGGGCTATAGCAAGGTTTTTTCTTGACCAGGTACCTTTGCGCCGCTGTAATTCTAAAGCGCTTTTTTCATCCATTAATACCAGCACAATATTGCCGGATGTTTTTTGAGGCCCACGCCAGGCAACCCGCAAATCATATAAAAAATTATCAACCCTTAAAAATTGATCACTATAATAGCAAAGGCTGACCCCGCAAATCACAATTGCGGTGCATAAGAAAGTCAACACAATTTGAATAAGGGTAAATCGTTTGACGGATATCATCTTTTCAATACCAAAACCGTTTTCACACTATAGCAATTTTTTTTCTAAGACGGTCTGAAGGCCAAATAAGACGGCATGCTGCCTTCTATTCCTCCGATAGGAGTGGAAATAATAACTATAACCCGGCAATCTTTTAATATGCGGGAAGAAAGATCCTCCTGAGCGAGTTCTCTGGCATCATTTTCGCTAATCAAAAGATTTGTTCTGTTAAGTCCTTTTACGTTCTGAACTTCTTTAATAATAAATCGGCGTCTTTTACGCCGCCGATCCTTTGTCTCAGCCAAAGCTTCTTTAGCAGACAGCAAATAATTGATTTTGTTCAAAAAAACTTTTGATAATTCATGACCGGATTGAAGCTGGGTTGCGGATTGATCGGAGGTAACATAAGTGATCATTCCTCTTTTGGACAGGGAAGCTTCCGATACATTGCCAAGTTCATAAACTATTTTACCATTTGGCGACATTATTTTGGGGAAAAGAGCTGGCTTGACCTTTTGGCCGCTGGTTAATTTGCGGGCATCCAGAACCAGCCATGGCTGATCGTCATCTTTTGAAATAGAAACATCGTCTATGGTCTGCATGGGAAATGCCTTCCATTCAAATGCCTTTACCTTTAACTGGGTGATAAGTCGTGAAGTTAAACCCTCAACACCTTTTAACGGCGCTTTTAAAATAGTTTTATAATAAGGTTTTGAAGAATTATTTATAAATTCTTTTTTGTACTCACTGGCACGGACCAACCCCTTTAATTCAATAATCACCCTGCCCTTTCCCAGACTTGCAAGGGTTTGATGATCATCTAAGCGCACTCCTGCCGCGACCTTGAGAATTGACTGAAGAGCAATCACATGTGCAGCCCGCATGGCTATCTGACTCGAATTCTGATTTAGATGCAAATAGCCGTGTCCAATACCATATATCATTCCCTTTTCCCAATCTATCCAGCCTGATCTAAAAGATTCAATATAGGGGGAGAACTGATTATCTTTTTCACTCTCTGATCTGGCAGGGATAAAAATAATAATCAAAAACATAATAATAAATAAAATTTTCCAATGCTTTTTTACAAAAAGCCTCTGTGTAAATCTATTCATGACAATCTCCCTGAATAAAGGAATATGAAACCAGGCTTTTCCCTTTATTCTTGTGCAAATTATTTCGTCCCCGTTTCTTATCTTAAAATTTATTATAGGGAACCCCTAATTTAAATTAAGGCATGGAGTTAATTATTCAGGAAAACGATAAATTACCGCTCCCCAGGTAATCCCGGCACCCAGTCCTAAAAATAAAACCGTCTTGCCTTTGCCGACCTGATTTTTTTCAATGGCCTCATCAAGAGCCAGTGGTATGCTGGCAGCAGTGGTATTACCATAATCCTGAATATTATGATAGATTTTATCTTCAGCAAGATTCATGGCCCTGGCATAGGCTTGATTAATTCGTATATTTGCCTGATGTGGAATGATAAGATCAATATCCTCCAGAACCAGACCAGCCTTTTCTAAAACCTCATTTGTTACTTTGGGCAATAGTTGTACGGCTTTTTTAAATATTAATTTACCGTTCATTGATGGAAAATGGCGGCCTTGTTCCATTAATTTATTATCTATGGGCGGCTTTAGCCTGCATGAGGGCGCTTCCATCATCAAGCTTTCAGCAGTTTCGCCGTCAGAATGGAGGGCAGAGCCTAATATGCCGACTTGTTCATCGGTATCCAGGCCTTCAATACAGGCAGCGCCGGCTCCATCTCCAAAAATAACCGCCATATTGCGCCCCCTGGTTGAAATATCCAGGATAGCGCTTTGAACCTCAGCCCCGACAAAAAGAATTTTTTTTGCCAGCCCGCTTTTGATATAAGCATCGGCAAGTTCCAAACCATATAAAAAACCAGTGCATTGCTGACGAATATCCAGAGCAGGAGTATTCTTTAGCCCCATTTTATGCTGAAGTAAACAGCCTGAGCCTGGAAAGAAAAGATCCGGACTCAAAGTCGCGAATATGATCAGATCAATATCCTCTGGCTTCCAGCCGGCACGATCAACAGCGATTTTAGCTGATTCAACGCCCAAATCGGAAGCTCCCACGCCGCCTTCCAGCGGAGTCCAGTAGCGCTGTTTTATACCTGTACGCTGACGAATCCATTCATCAGAAGTGTCCATAAATTTAGTAAGTTCCTGATTAGTAACCCGCCAGTTGGGCAGGAAACGACCTGTTCCTGTAATAACCGTTTTTTTCATATATTTTTCTCCATTAAGCTATAAATTTCTATCTGAATATTTTTTTTGAAATTATCAGTCAAAACCTTAATTTTATAAAATACTGCTTTTAGCATTATAATGTTTTGGGGTCAATGGTTTGAAAAAAAGGTTTGGTTTGTGTTTGAATGTTTGTGTTTGGGGACGCCCTTTATATTTCCATATTTACAGTTTTAGGCTTTAAGAATCAATGAGATTGTAGCCCTTTTG
>JASFBJ010000002.1 GCA_030149585.1 Desulfobacterales bacterium
AGCAATGCACTCGCCATTGATTTCCTGAATCGTTTTAACAAGCACACCAAAATCTGGTAGTCCCTACAAAGCAATGCAGGTTTGGAAATACGGCCATGTCTTGCTTTATAAACACCTGATTTTCGCTACGTGCTGCCAGAAGCTATAATATATAACTTGTTGAAATTATTGACCTGCACTGTTTTGTAGGGACTACCTGATTTTCCTCGTAAGCCTCTGCTGTCACTTCATCCACTCCTCTGGCAGCATCCTTATTCAGACCCTTCCAGCAGATTGTCAAAAACTGAGCGTTTAAGAATTCGTAAGGAACGAGGACGAAATAACTTCCACAACTCTGCATCACAGCTTCAGGCCATCTTTGCCCGATATAAAATAACAAAAATCTTGAAATAGCTCGCTATTCCTGCAACTTTTGTAATTTTAGATCGAACAAACCCGACCTAAATCTGCGCGGCTGCTTGTGAAAGTTATTTCGTCATCGTTCCTAAGATTCCTTTTTATATTTAGCCTGCCATGAATCACGTTTTTCAAGAGTTTGCTTGATTAACGCAAATATTTCCGGCTTATTTAAAGCCCAGTCTGGAGCCACCAGTTCTGCTGGATGGGGATCGCCGGTGAGTCTATGGATAATCATGGACGACGGTAAACGCTCCAAAAAATCACATACCAAATTAGCATATTCAATCTGGTTCAGGCAAGAATATTGATTATTGCGGTAAAGTCTTTCCAGTGCGGTTCCTTTAACCACATATTGAAGGTGAAGTTTTACCCCGTCAATTCCCAGATCACCCAGCATTTCAGCAGTTTCCATCATCATGGCCCGGTTTTCTCCAGGAAGGCCCAAAATAACATGGGCACAGATATTAATTCCCCTGTTGCGGGTATTTTCCACAGCTTTTTTAAAGCAGGCAAAATCATGCCCCCTGTTAATTTTTTTTAAGGTAATATCATGAATCGACTGAAGACCATATTCAAGCCAGATCAAATACTGTTTGGCATAATCGCTCAAAAGTGCAAGAATATGTTCGTTAACACAGTCCGGCCGTGTTCCAATGGACAGGCCAACTATATCCTCGACCGCCAGAGCCTGGTCATATAACTGCTTTAAGGTTTTAAGGGGGGCATAAGTGTTGGTAAAAGATTGAAAATAGGCGATGAAATATTTAGCCTTAAATCGTTTGATAATCGCTTTTTTACTGCCTTCCAGCTGCGACCTGATTGAAAGACCGCGATTATGGGCACCGGTGCCGGAGCCTTTTTCATTGCAATAGATACATCCATTCCAGGATATGGTTCCATCCCGATTTGGGCAGGTCAAGCCGGCATCAACAGAAATTTTATGTACCCGAGCGCCATAGAGACCCTTTAAATAAGAGTTTAAATCATTATATCTTTTTTTCATAGTCTTTTTTCACGGGTTTTTGGAAATTTTTTATTCATATTTGCGTTGCCGCCGAAAATACGCTTTTCAATTCTTCCGGTATATCTTGACCGATATTTCCAGAAATTATATAGAAAATCATAATTGCATTTTTTAATAGCGCGAAAACAGGGTTATATGCAATACTTTAACAAATATTAATTATCTGAAAATTTATAGTTCCTTTATTATGGAATTTGATCAACATGACTAATAACTCTTCAACATATGACATTCTCGTTATCGGAGCAGGCCATGCCGGTTGTGAAGCCGCTTTAGCAGCTTCCCGCATGGGTTGCAAGGTTTTGCTAACGGCGATTGATCTTGACAAACTGGCTGCCATGCCATGCAGTCCTTCCATAGGTGGTATGGCAAAGGGTCAGCTGGTAAGAGAGATTGATGCTTTGGGTGGTGAAATGGCCAGGATTACAGATCAGACGGCAATTTCCTACAGACTCTTGAACACCCGCAAAGGGCCGGCAGTACAATCCTCTCGAACACAAAATGATAAAATACGCTATCATATTGCAATGAAAAAGGTAATTGAAAACCAGCCCGATCTTGATTTAAAACAGGCTATGGTGGAAAAGCTTGTGGTGGAAAATCATCGGGTAATTGGAATTCAGGATAATACAGGGTTTGAATATCTTGCCGATGCGGTTGTTGTGGCCACCGGTACTTTTTTAAGCGGTTTGATCCATATTGGTTCCAAGACGATTCAAGCCGGGCGTGCCGGTGAATTTGCCTCTTACGGTTTAGCCGCTGATTTAAAATCATTAGGGTTTGAGCTGGGACGCATGAAAACAGGCACGCCCCCCAGATTACACCACGATTCAATTGATTTCAGCCAATTTGAAAAACAGGAAGGCCAAACTGAACCAAGACCCTTTTCCTGTTTTACCGGCAAATTTGTTTTACCAAATAAGGCAAGCTATATCGGCTACACCAATTTAGTCAGCCATGAGATTATGCGAAAAAATATAACCCTTTCAGCCCTGTACAGTGGCGCAATAAAAGGAGTTCCAGCCAGATACTGCCCGTCTTTTGAGGATAAAATCATAAGATTCCCGGAGCGAGAACGTCATCAGGTGATTTTACAGCCTGAAGGATTGAATACCAAAGAAATATATGCAAGCGGTCTTGGTAATAGTATGCCTCTGGAAATTCAGCTATTATTTGTTCATTCAGTCAAAGGCCTGGAAGAGGCCAGGATCATGCGACCGGCCTATGCCATTGAATATGATTATGTTAATCCCCTTCAGCTTAAATCCACCCTTGAAACCAAAAAAATAAGCGGCCTGTTTTTAGCCGGCCAGATTAATGGTACTTCCGGTTATGAAGAGGCTGCCGCTCAGGGGCTGTGGGCCGGCATTAATGCTGCAAATAAAATACAAAACCGGGGTCCTTTTATTCTGGATCGTTCCCAGGCCTATATAGCTGTACTGGTAGATGATCTGGTAACCAGAGGAACTATGGAGCCATACCGCATGTTTACCTCCAGAGCAGAATACCGTTTAATGCTGCGCGAAGATAACGCGGATTTAAGGCTGATGGAAAAAGGTTATGAACTTGGTTTAATTGACAAGGATCAAATCGCAAAATTACGAGAACGTAAAAGAAAAATAAAAACCGAAATTGAACGAATTAAAAAAATTACAATCAAACCGGATAAGCAAACCAATACCTATCTGGCTGAAAAAAAGACCGGAAAAATTGATAATGGAATCCGTCTTGACAGGCTTTTGAAAAGAAACGAACTGGATTATAAGGCAGTGGAAACTCTGGCACCTGGTTCTGAACCTTTGAGCAAGGTAATTACACATCAGGTTGAAATTGAAATCAAATATGAGGGTTATATCAAAAGACAGCTATCAGAAGTTGAAAAATTTCGCCATTTGGAGCGTATAAAACTTCCTGAAAATTTTGACTTTTCCAAAGTATATGGGCTTTCCAATGAAATTAAAGAAAAACTGATGGCTGTTCGGCCGGCTTCTTTGGGACAGTCATCCCGCATAGAGGGAATGACCCCTGCGGCAATTTCAGTATTAATGGTAGCCCTTAAAGCCTCAAAAGGTACCTAAACCGATAATGACTGATTTTAAAATCCAAAACCTTATTTTTCACGAAATAGGGCCAATTAATTTATCAATAGCTGCGGCTGAATGTGTCGGTCTAACCGGTCAGTCTGGAATCGGCAAAACTTTATTTTTAAGAGCATTGGGAGATCTGGAACCAAGCAAAGGTCAAATTTTGCTCGGCGAAGCCGCTATTGACAGCATATCTGCTCCTGAGTGGAGAAAACAGGTGGGTTTATTGCCGGCAGAAAGCTCCTGGTGGTTTGATACTGTTGGAGAACATTTCAAAAAGGTTGACACGGCTGATCTGGTTGCTTTTGGTTTTAATCAAGAAGTTATGGAATGGGATATAAGTCGACTATCCAGCGGAGAACGTCAGCGTCTGGCCCTTTTGCGTTTGCTGGCCAATCATCCCAGAGTTTTGCTTTTAGATGAACCAACTGCGAATCTGGATGAAGAAAATAAGCTGCAGGTTGAACATTATTTAACAGATTTTCTAAAGAAAAATCAGGTAATTGCTTTATGGATCAGTCATGATCTGCAACAGTTAAGCAGAGTAGCTTCCCGTATCTATAATATGAGTGCAAAAGGACTGACAATTTTAGAAAAATAGGATAATTTAATGCAGCTCATCTCCCTTTCAGCTTTTGATCTTTCTGTGGCTTCCCTTTTGATAATCGCCTTAGCTCTTTTATCTTTCAGGCTGAAACTGGGTTTGACTCAGCGGATATTGGTTGCCGGCCTGCGAACCACAATTCAGCTGCTTTTGATTGGATTTATTTTAAACGCCCTTTTCGCACGTGTACATCTTTTATGGATGGCCCTGATTGCCATAATCATGTTCACAGTTGCAGGGCGAGAGGTTATGGTTCGTCAAAAAAGGCGGTTTATTGGATGGTACGGTTTTGCTATTGGAACATTATCCATGTTTCTCTCTTCTTTTACTATAACGGTTTTGGCACTAACAGTTATAATTCAGATCAAACCCTGGTATGAGCCTCAATATGCAATTCCTCTTTTGGGAATGTTGCTGGGGAATACCATGAATGGGGTTTCAATAGGGCTGGATCGTCTGAGTTCATCGACCTTTAATGATCGAACTGTTATTGAAGCCCGTTTGATGCTGGGGCAAACATGGGCAGAGGCTATGCGGGAAATCATCAAAGACAGCATTGCCGGTGGGTTGATTCCGATCATTAATTCAATGATGGTTGTCGGACTGGTCAGTTTGCCGGGAATGATGACAGGCCAAATACTATCTGGCAGCTCTCCCATGGAAGCAGTTAAATATCAGATTTTAATTATGTTTCTAATCGCCGGAGGAACCGGTTTTGGCACTGTTGCCGCAGTTTGGATGGGCTCCAGACGCCTTTTTGATGATAGACACAGGCTGCGCCTGGATCGTCTGAGAAAGGGATAGGTGAAATTGGGATATTTTACTCATATTCTTTCCTACCAGAATTTTAAATTTATCTTGCCCTGAGCTTTTAGGAGCGCATTGGTGGTAATCCGTAATCTGTGAGCCAGGATTTCTGAAAAAATTCTGTAAAGGACATAGCCAAAGGCAGTTTTATCATTACCGCTTAAAGTCTTGGAATAAAATATATCAGTAGCCAGGCAAACTGTTTTAACTGCAGCATGGGCCGAAGCTGATCTGAAAGAGCTGTTAATTGCACCCATTTCACCAAAAAGGTCTCCTTTGCGTTGTAATAACGCAACTTTTTTCCCCTTTTTGGTAATACTTACCTGGCCGGATATAATAAAATAGACCCAGGTATCGGAAGTTCCCTCTTTGATGATGCATTCTCCTGTGCGATATTGTGTGATTTTGCTCATCTTAAGTAGATTATTCAACTCTTGCTCGGTAAAAGGTTCAAAAATGGGTATAGTCTTTATAAGATCAATCAGATGACGATTTTCCATTAGAATTTTAGGCTCAGACACTTTTTTACTCCTGTTGGGATAAATGTTTAAATGATATTAATTCACATTATAGCAAAGAAAATGCCATTTTTCAAAAAATCCTGGGAAAACTCTGGAAATATGCGGGAGATTTGGTATATTTTATAAAACTCTCACGAAAATTATATATGGTGTCCCGCATCTTCAGGATACTTTTGTAGCCATGAGCGTAAAAGATATCTTAATTATTGACCCTCACATAAATAATTTAACTGCCTTATCGGTCGGGATGTAATAATAAATTTTCATGGAAATAACATAAATTTTTGATTTTTTTGTTGCTTTTCCCTTTGTTGTCATATATCAGGTTGAAGTTTGATAAAATTACCTGTAAAAAATAAAGTTTATATTTTAGAAGTTATAGCAAATTTTTTCAGGTAAGTATTCATTATGTGTTAAATTAAAATATTACAGGAGGTAAAAGCATAGCTATACCGCGATATAAATACAAATCTAGCCGGGGGCCAAAAACCAGAATTAATAAAGAGATCAGAGTTAAAGAAGTCAGGGTAATTGACCCGGACGGCAATCAGGTAGGAGTTTTGACGATTGATGAGGCATTGGCGGCAGCTGAAAATTTTAATCTGGATCTGGTTGAGATTTCACCAAACGGGAAACCACCTGTCTGCAAAATAATGGATTATGGTCGGTTTAAGTATGAGCAGACTAAAAAACAGCATGAAGCCAAAAAGAAACAAAGCTCATTTCAATTAAAGGAAATCAAAGTCCGACCTAAAACCGGTGAGCATGACCTTCAGACCAAAATGGGTCATATCCGTAAATTTATCGACCGTAAAGACAAGGTCAAGGTAACTGTAATTTTTAGAGGGCGGGAAATTACGCTTTCCCAGAAAGGCCGGGAGCTTCTATCACGAATTGCGCAGGAATTTGAAGAAATAGCAGTTGTTGAACAGTATCCGAAATTTGAAGGCCGCACTATGATGATGGTGCTGGCGCCAAAATAACAACTATAATTTTAGAATTAAAAGTTGGTTTGATTAGATTTTGGCGCTGCTGGAAGGGAAAATTTATTATTTTCCGGTAAAGATATTTATTTTTATTGGCGCGAGCAGATGGCCTTTATGCTGCTTGCGCCATCTATTTTTTTGCATCAAAGGAGAATTTATGCCTAAAATTAAAACCAATAGGGCTGCTGCCAAACGGTTTAAAAAAACCGGTAAAGGAAAATTTGTTTTTGCTAAATCTCATGCCAGCCATATTTTGACAAAAAAAACAACTAAGCGAAAACGTTCATTAAGGCAATCCCAGATAATTAAAAAATGTAATGAAAAAGAAATCAGGCTTCTTTTGCCAAATGGCTAAAAGGTTAAGTTTGAGCTTTTATAATTAAGGAGAAAATAGAATGCGAATAAAACGAGGTTATAAAGCCCGACGTCGCCGCAAAAAAGTCTTAAAACTCGCCAAAGGATATAGGGGTGGTCGCAGTAAACTTTTTCGCACAGCTGCCGATGCCGTAGATAAAGCCCTTATGTATGCTTATCGCGATCGCCGCCAGCGGAAACGAGTTTTTCGCCGTCTCTGGATTGCCAGGATTAACGCGGCTGCAAGGATGAATAATCTGTCTTATAGTAAGTTTATTCATGGGTTAAAAAAGGCTAATGTGGAACTGGACCGTAAAGTTTTGGCTGAGCTGGCCATATCCGACCCTGCGGGTTTTACAGGGCTTACCAATCTGGCTGCCCAGGCATAACAGGATGATATGCACGTTCCCAAAAATCGGCCTTTAAATTTATTTAGTATTAATTTTATAATGAGCAATACACGTGGAAAAAAATTTAGAGCAAATTAATACCGCGGCTCTTAAAGAGCTTGACGCTGCTGATAAAACAAAAAAGGTTAAAGAGCTTAGCATAAAATATCTGGGCCGCAAAGGAGAACTGACCCTCTTTTTACGCAATATTTCTCAGCTGCCGCCTGAAGAAAGACCAAAGGCAGGTCAAAGGGCTAACCAGATCAAAAAAGAGCTCGAAGTACGTTTTGACAATAAAATTAAGCAGTTAAAGCGCGGTGCTTTAGCAGTTAAGGATGAAATTGATGTTTCTTTGCCCGGACGGACTCAAGAGCCGGGTACACTGCATCCAATCACAAGGATTACCAGGGAAATATGTGATATTTTCATCAGCATGGGTTTTGATATTGTTGAAGGGCCTGAGGTGGAAACTGATTATTATAATTTTGAAGCCCTTAATTTTCAAAAAGATCATCCTGCCCGAGACATGCAGGATACTTTCTATGTGTCTGATAATATAGTGCTGCGTACCCATACATCCCCCACTCAACCACGAGTTATGGAAAAGCAGGATCCCCCTGTTAGAATTATTGCTCCCGGCAAAGTATACCGCTGTGATTCAGATCTGACCCACACCCCCATGTTTCACCAGGTTGAAGGATTGCTGGTTGATAAAAATGTCTCTTTTGGTGATCTCAAAGGGACATTAACCACCTTTATTCATCGAATGTTTGGCTCAAAAACAATGCTTAGATTTAGACCTAGCTACTTTCCATTTACAGAACCTAGCGCAGAAGTTGATATTTCATGTGTGATGTGTCACGGAAAGGGGTGCCGGATCTGTTCTAAAACCGGTTGGCTTGAAATTCTTGGGTCGGGTATGGTGCATCCGGCTGTGCTGGAAAACGTAAATTATGATACCAGCCGTTATACAGGTTTTGCTTTTGGCATGGGTGTTGATAGGATTGCCATGTTAAAATATGGTATTGACGATATTCGTAAATATTTTGAAAATGATTTCAGATTTTTGAGTCAGTTTTAACCCTGAATTATTTTTGCTTCAGAAAGTTTCGGACTTTCCAATAAAAGGTTATTATTAAATGAAGGTAAGCTTAAGCTGGCTGCAAGATTATGTCGCCATTGAGATGGAAGTTAATAAGCTGGCAGATGCCTTAACCATGGCAGGTCTTGAAGTTGAAGCTGTTATTCAACGGTTTGAATATCTAAAAGATGTTCTGGTGGGGCGTATTATTGAAATCAAACCCCACCCCGGCGCAGATCGCCTTAAGTTATGCCAGGTCGATATCGGCTCACGGATTTTGCCTGTGGTTTGTGGTGCTTTAAATATTAAAGTCGGTATGAAAGCACCTCTGGCCATGATAGGAGCCCAGTTGCCGGATAATAAGCCTTTGAAAAAAGGAATAATCCGGGGAGAAATATCAGAAGGGATGCTCTGCAGTGCCGGGGAATTAGGGATCGGACTTGATCTTTCAGGTGTGCATGAGTTAGACAGCACAAACGAAATCGGGTTAAACCTGTGCCGTGCGCTTGATCTGGATGACACGGTTTTTGAGATCGGTCTCACACCTAACCGCCCAGACTGTCTAAGCATTATTGGTATAGCCCGTGAAATCGCAAGCTTACAAAATGTTCCTCTTAAACTTCCTCAATATGAAATACCGGCTGAAAAGGGAGATATTAATACTCTCAGTTCAGTTAAAATCCAGGACATTAACCATTGCCCGCGTTATTCAGCCAGGTTATTGGAAGACATTATAATTGAACCCTCACCGTTTTGGCTGGCTGACCGACTGATTTCAGTTGGATTACGACCGATCAATAATATAGTTGATATTACGAATTTTGTAATGATGGAAACAGGCCAGCCCTTGCACGCTTTTGATTTTGATCTCTTAGCTGAAAATAAAATTATTGTGCGGACTGCCAGTCAAGGGGAAAAGTTCAAAACCCTTGATAATAAAGAATATTTATTGACTGAAGAAATGCTGCTTATTTGCGATGGTAAACAACCGGTTGCCATTGGTGGCGTCATGGGTGGCCTTAATTCGGAAATTAATCAAAATACCAGACGGGTATTTTTAGAAAGCGCATATTTTAATCCAGCCAGTATCCGCCGAACATCCAAAAAATTAGGACTGAGTACAGACGCTGCTTACCGCTTTGAACGGGGTATTGATCCTTTTAAAACTGTAGCTGCCTTAAATCGCGCAGCTGTGTTAATGGCAAAAATCAGCAAAGGAAAATTAATAGCAGGTTTTATTGATGAGTATCCAAATCCCCCATCCATTCAGCCGATTAATCTAAGTGTCAGCCAAACCAATCGGGTTTTAGGTACTAAACTTGCTGCAGGGCAGATTGAGCAAATGCTCAAATCCATTGAATTCAAAGTGGACTCCAAAGATCATGACACTTTCATTATAAGTCCTCCTACCTTCAGGGTTGATGTTTTGCGACCGGAAGATCTTATGGAAGAGGTTGCCAGGCTTTCCGGGTATAACCAGATTCCAACTACCTTCCCTCATATCCCGGCAGAAGCCAGAACCCAGGGCGGATTACTGGCTCTAAGGAATAAGCTTAAGGATTTGCTTACAGGGCTTGGCTTTAATGAGGCAATTAATTATACTTTTATTCATGCAGCCTCTTGTGATCGCTTAAATTTGAAATCTGATGATCCGCGGCGCAATCTTGTAAAAATAGTAAATCCTTTAACAGAAGACCAGGCAGTTTTAAGGACTTCTCTAATACCTGGTTTGCTGGAAAATATACGAAATAATATTGCTCAGCAAACTCCTGATTTAAAACTATTTGAAGCAGGTAAAATTTTTATTGCCAAAGGAACAGATGAATTGCCCGTGGAAACCGAGATTCTGGCCGGTCTCTGGACAGGAAACCGGATAAAAAACACTTGGTATTCCAAGCCGGTTCCAAGTGATTTTTTTGATATTAAAGGCGCAGTAGAAGGTCTTTTAAGCGGTATAAAGATGAGAGATCTGACTTTTACAGCAATGCAGGATTCACAATGCACTTACACCCGTTTTGGTCATACAGCTAAAATATTTGATCACGGGCAGGAATTGGGTCTGGTTGGAGAAATTCAACCATCTGTGTTAAAACAATATGATATTAACCAGTCGGTTTTTATATTTGAAATAGATCTGGATATTTTGCTAAAGAGGATTCCATTGGAAATCAATGCAAGGCCTTTGCCCAAATATCCTTCAGTTTCAAGAGATATCACCTTGATTGTTGATCAAGATATTGAGGTTGAAAAAATATTGACAGGACTGATGGATTTAAAAGAAGATCTTGTTGAGAGTTTGCATCTTTTCGATATTTTTGAAGGCGATTCCATACCTGAAAATAAAAAAAGCGTCTCTTTCCGGGTGACTTATCGTTCCTCCATGACAACGCTGAAGGATGAGACCATAAATCAGCTTCATCAAGAGCTTTCAGACAAGCTGATTACCAAATTTAACGCATTACTGCCGGGGTAATTTTTTTAATCCTGTAGAATATTTCCTTGACGATCCTTTTTAAAGCCGGATATCAAATCAATATGGCTTCAGATGTAAAGGTTCCTGATAAATTTTATTTTAAAATCGGAGAGGTCAGCATAATTGCTGATGTACCTTCCTATGTTTTAAGGTTCTGGGAAAGCGAATTTTCCGCAATTCGACCTAAACGCACATCATCCGGCCAGCGCTTATATCGTAAAAAAGACGTGGAATTAATATTAAAAATTAAACAGTTATTATATGATAAAAAGTTTACTATTCAGGGAGCTAAAAATTATCTAAAAGGTAAACCCTTGAAAAACGCTTTGTCCGCAGACAAAAACATTTTACAGGAAATCCATGATGAATTAAATCAAATACGAGATCTTCTATAATGGTCAAATGAAAATTTGACTTCTTTCTTTTAAAATAAAGAACGAGGACAAAATAACTTCCTCAACTATGCATCACAGCTTCAGGCTATCTTTGCCCGATATAAAATCACAAAAATCTTGAAATAGCTCGCTATTCCTGCAACTTTTGTAATTTTAGATCGAACAAACCTAACCTAAATCTGAGCGCCTACTTGTGGAAGTTATTCCGTCCCCGTTCCTAAGGAGGGCTTTAATAATGAGATTTTTGATTATAGGCGGCGATGCCGCCGGCATGAGTGCTGCAAGCAGGGCAAAAAGAAATATGCCGGATATGGAAATTATTGTTTTGGAAAAAACAGATGATGTTTCATATAGTGCCTGCGGCATGCCATATAATATTGCTGATAAAGAAAGAAAAATTGAGGATCTTGTTGTCAGAGAAGCCCGGGTTTTCAGAGAAAAGCAGGGCATCTCTGTTTTGACCGGACATTTTGTGAGAAAAATTGATCCAATGGGAAAAAAAGTTTTCGGGATCTATAATCAGAAAAATGATCAGGAAAAGCCATTTGAGTATTCCTATGATAAATTGCTGATAGCAACCGGTGGTTCGCCTGTTGTTCCTGACCTTCCCGGTTTTGATCTTCCCGGAGTAATGGTATTAAAAAACCTTGATCATGGCAGAAAAATAAAGGCGTATATCAAAGAAAATAACGTTAGGAACGTTGTTATAATTGGAATGGGATATATCGGCCTTGAGATGTGTGAGGCTTTTCGGGCTCAGTCCATTAATGTGACTATGGTAAAACCAGGTGCGATTTTTCTTCCGTGGATGGCAGAAAAACTTTCGGATACCCTCAAAAAAGAGGTTGAATCTCATGATGTTAAAATTCATGCAGGATATCAGGTGGAAAAAATTGAATTAAAAGATAACCACCTGAATGTAGTGTGCGAAAATAACTCTTATGAAGCTGATATGGTGCTTATTGCCATCGGCGTAAATCCCGGTAATGAACTTGCTATAGAAGCAGGCATTAAAACCAGTATAAAAAATTCAATTGCAGTAGATAAAAATTTACTAACATCAAATGAAAATATATACGCTGCCGGAGATTGCGCTGATGCATATCATGTTGTTACAGATAAAAAAACCTGGATTCCACTTGCCCTTAGAGCAAATCGCGCGGGCTGGGCAGTGGCTGATAATATCTGCGGGAAAAATATAGAAATTCCAGGAGTGGCAGGCACTGCCGTATTCAAGGTTTTTGATTTTGAAGTTGCTCGCACAGGACTTACAGACAAAGAAGCAGTAAAATTCGGATTTACCCCGGCATGCGTTACCATTAAAACAAGATCACGCGCCCATGCTCATCCTGGTTCCTCGGACATATGGATTTATATGGTAGGAGATAAAAAAACAGGCCGTCTGCTGGGCGCTCAGATGGTTGGAAGGGAAGGTGTTGCCCACAGGATTAACGCTGTTGCCGTTGCCCTGCACAGCCATATGAGTGTTGAACAATTCAGTCAGACAGATCTTGCCTATGCACCACCTTTTAGCCCTGTTTGGGATCCTTTGCTTACCACAGCCAATCAACTGCTGAAAAGAATATATATCGATACTTCTAATAATATATGCCAGGACTGAAAAAAATGTCGGCTAAGATTTTTATAAGTTTCTCCGTTGAAGCTATACAAGTTTGTTATGAATTGAATGATCAAAATCAAAAAAGAGAAACAGAAGGTTTGAAAAAGATAGATAAGTTTATCAAAGCGGATGCAAAAACTATCATTACTTATAATCAGGAAGAGACAATCGAGGATATAAACATAGTTCCTTTTTGGAAATTTTTTTCAAAATTTTAATATGAAAATATAGCATACCCCTTGAAACCGGCTCTTCATCGAAGGGCTTATCAGAGACGTTTATTATTGTGCCTATTTGGCCGCCAACAGGGTCCAGATTCCTATTCCGATAAAACCTGTTCCTGAAATTACCTTTATGGTTCTTGCTGAAACAAACCTGTCTATTTCAGAGCCGACAATAACCGCAAGAAAAGTTGCCAGGGTCAAGGCACATGAAGCTGCGGCCAGGATAGCCCAGCGGTTTATCTCCTTTCCAATCAACCCAACTGCAATGCTTCACTTGGTAGCGCCAATAGTTTCTTTTTTTGTGGTATCCTTTTTTCCAATCTTTATATTATAGTAAATCGTGTCATTGAACAAGACCATATCCTAAAAAACAATGGAAAAATAGCATAGCAGGGTTTCCGGATCAATCTCGTTGATATTTTTGCCGCCAATAAGAATCCTTCCTTTGCTCTCGTCCCAAAAGCGGCAAGCCAGCTTGTTAAATGTGGTCTTTCCACTTCCTAAAGGCCCGACCAGCGCCGTAATATCTCCCTGTCTGGCAATAAAGTTCGCGAAAACAAAAATTCAATTTAGGGTGCGGAAGGCCGACCATTTCGGCCAGTTCCAATAATCTAAGCTAAATCTGTGCGCTTACTTGTGGAAGTTATTTTGTCCCCGTTCCTTAGCAATTTTTCGGCGTGACGTGCCCGCTCGACGTCATCTGCTCGCAATGTAAATGTTTTCTGATATTCTTTTTTGTTTGATAAAGATCAGCAGCAAAATTTATCTGCCCATAAATCATCGAGGAACTTTTCCCAGTAGATGGCTTGAAAATTGTCGTCCCGAGTGTTGATCGGATCCTGGCTCACAAGAATATAATTTTTAAAAATGTTCTCTTCTTTAAGAACCCTTAGTCCCCTTAGGTCTCTGCCGGACACTTTTTGTGATGCCTTGACTTCTATAGCTGTTTCCGTGCCGATTAAAAAATCAACTTCATAACCATGGGTTGAACGCCAGTATGCAAGTGCACGTTTTTTTCGCCCGTAACTCAAATATGCCCGTATCTCCATCCCTATGAATTGTTCAAAACTCTTACCATAAAGGTCGGAATTGCGGTCAAGTGCCTGGGTTCCTGCCAGCATGTGGGTTACACCTGGGTCAAAAAAATAAAATTTCGCTGTACTGATCGCTTTGCGCTTTCTGGATTCTGTCCAGGCGGGCAGAAGAAACCCCACCAGGGTGTCCTCAAGAAGACCCACATATTCAGTTACTGTAGATGGCGGCACCTGGCAGTCATTTGCCAGTTTAGTGAAATTGATCATCTCTCCACTTGCCAGGGCAATAGAGCGCAGAAATCGTGAAAACGGCGGCAATTTTCGAATAAGGCCTTCTGCCATTATTTCTTCTTTCAGGTAGGTGTTGACATACGCGTCAAGCTCTTCGTCAGGATAATTACTCAGATAAACTGCGGGTAAACCGCCATATAGAAGAAATCTGTCAAGATTGAAATCAGTTATTTCCTTCCAGGTTAAGGGAAACATACGGGATTCCCATACTCGACCAGCCAACAAATTAGCTTTTCCTTTTCGTAATTTTCTGGCGCTGCTGCCGGTAAGCAGGAAGGTGATCTTTTTATTTTCGATTAGCCTGTGAACTTCGTTGAGGAGTTCCGGAATTCGTTGTATCTCATCAATGACGACAATTCCGGTTTTGTGTCCGGAATAAATTATGGATTCCAGATCATGGGGAAAACCCAATAGCCGCAGATATAATCTGGAATCCAATAGATCAATAACTGTAGCAGTTTCAGATAACTGTCGTTTGATTAAAGTTGATTTCCCGGTTGCCCTGGGACCAAATAGAAAAAAAGATTTCCTGGTCAAAAGGTCTGTGAGATTAAGAAGTCTTTCAATTTCCATGCAATACCCCCGGTGCTATTGTGAATTATCCGAATAATCCACAATAGCACCGAGTTTTGAAAAATGCAAGTTGAAAAGTTGTTGCCTCGATATCAGATGAAAGGTGAATAGATTCTTATTTTTCCGCTCAATTAAGACGAATTGTTTTGCTAACCATAACAGTAGCAAATTACTATGTCAGGGCTTTTTGTTTGAACCCGAAATCGCAGGTAAAGATCGATGACGGCTGACAGGCAAAAGGCAATAAGAGCCAAAAACTTGCCCTTTACCTGAACAAAGATGGTTTAGAATCTTTGAAAAACTTTATACGGTGCCTCGTCTTTCAGGTTTTATCTATTGGAAAAGGTGAGCAGGGCTCACAGTCACAGGCCGTGCTGTGGGCATGATGATGGCGTGACGACTTGTTGAAGAAATTTTTTAGCTTCGCGTAAATCGGCTTCACCGACAATGCAAGTAAAAGTGTGGCTCCTGCCAGCTGGCCATAAAAAGGAATAATTTCAGCTGCCTGGCCGGCCACTGCCCGGGGCGATAGTCCCAGGCTTATGTAAATCTGATCCAGGATCAATCCACAAAATACGGCAAAGACAGCCAGGGTAAGCAGATAGATGGCAGTAGCCCTCTTTCCAAGGAGTCCAAAAAGAACGGACATAGAGGTAATATTAGTTGCCGGCCCCACCAGTAAAAAAACCAGAGCGGCACCGGGACTCACTCCCTTGAGAATAAAGGCTGCTGCGACAGGGGTAGAGGCTGTCGCACAGATATAGAGCGGAATGCCCAGGGCCAGCATAATCAGCATGGAAGAAAATCCACCTCCAAGATACTGAACAAAAAACTGTGGAGGAACAAGTGCGGAAATCAGTCCGGCCAGAAGAATTCCTGTAAAAAACCATCCTGCAAGATCTCCCCATATATCGGTTACTGCGAACTTGAGACCTGCCTGTAATTTTTCGACAAATGAGTGATGGTGTTTATGCTCATCCAGCGAACAGTCAATCCCGTCACAACACCCATCTACCGGGCAGCTTAAGTCCACCTTTATCTTGTCTTTATCGTTAGCGCTATGAAACAGATTTTCAGTTATTCCGGCGGCAATGGCGGTGAGAAATGCCGCTACCGGTCGGGCCACTGTCATCAGCGGATCAAGCAAAGCATAGGTTATGGCTATGGAATCCACCCCGGATTCCGGTGTTGATATCAAAAAAGCGGTGGTAGCACCGTTATTGGCCCCCTGCTTTTTTAGTGATGCTGCCGCCGGCAGCACTCCACAAGAGCATAAAGGGATGGGTATTCCGAACAAAGCCGCCTTAAATACGGAAATAAAGCGGCCCTTCCCAAGATGTCTGGCAACCGTTGCCGGATTAAGAAAGACTTTTAACAAACCACCAACCAGAATTCCAAAAAGAATATATATCGATGCTTCTAATAATATATGCCAGGACTGTAAAAAAATGTCGGCTAAGATGTTCATAAGTTTCTCCGTTTAAATTTCCAGCCAATGTTTAAATCCATAAACCGTACACTATTTCAAAAAATAGTATCAGGTTAAAAGCAAATAGATTCAAAAGAGACTGACAAGTTTTTCAATAAAAATGTAAAATTGCTTTGTTTCATCTTCATTCAATGAAGATGTGATTTCTCGTGTTAATTCAAGGTGTAGTTTATGGTGTTCCTCAAAATATTTTTGCCCTTTTTGAGTAAGCACGATCATAATGGAACGTCTGTCTTTTTTATGAGGCTTGCGTAGAATTAACTCGTTTTGTTCCAGCCGGTCGATCATAACCGTAAGAGTTCCTGTGGTTACACCAAGTTTTTGGGATAGTTCTTTCATCCGAAGACTCTCCTGGTGGCCCAGAATTTCAATGGTATGCATCTGCGCCGGAGTAAGACCGCTTTCCTTAACCACGGCATGTTCCCAGGAAGACATCTTTTCGTAAAGCTCAATTAAAATTGAAGAAAGCTTTTCTATGTCGGTATAGTGCATAACACCTCGCTTATTTTTCTGTCCAGAAGAAAGCTCAGCAGGGCAAAAATTCCTGCAAAAATGACTCTTAAAAATTCTGCCTGTTGCAGCAGTTCACGATGAACTCCAGGGCGAAAAAAATAACCAATCATATTTTGGCTCCTTTTAAAAAATTTAGCTGAATAAATATCAAGAAAAAAAACAAATATAGCTTGAATATCAAACTAATCGAACATATAATATCTTGATAGTCAAGCTATTTTTAAAAGGCTTTTTCCTGGGTTTTAGTTTTGCCCTTTTCCATATTATGGACAAGGTGAGATCCTTTGCTGCCAAGCGGTAGAAAAAAAGGCTGGGCTTTTATGCTGAAGTTTCTGAGGGAATTAAGCCTTGAGCCAGTCCTAACATTGGGATAATACAAGTAATACTGAACAATTGGTGGAATTTAAGGTGTGAAAACATAGGCATGTAAAAAAGCAGATAAACATAAAAAATACCTTGGCATCAGTGCAAGTATGCACTAAGTATATAGGCACGTACATCACCACAATACCAAAATTATATTTAAAATTGATTTACAGTATAAAACTTATATTATGCCGCAACATAAAAAACATGTCATTAATCGCCGAAAAACGCGTCAGGTAAAAATTGGGCAGGTCAGGGTAGGTGGCTTTGCGCCAATTGCTGTGCAGTCAATGACCAATACCCAAACTCAGGATGCCGTCTCAACAATTGCCCAGATTAATAGCCTGGAAGCAGCCGGGTGTGAAATTATAAGGATTGCTGTGCCGGATCAGGAAGCGGCTGCTGCAATTGCTGAAATAAAAAAAAAAATTACAATTCCGCTGATTGCAGATATCCATTTTGATTACCGCCTGGCTATTGCCTCGGCAAAAGCAGGAGCTGATGGATTAAGATTAAACCCGGGCAATATTGGCGGTCTGAAAAAGATAAAGGCAGTGGCTCAGTGTGCCAAAGATCATAATTTGCCGATCAGGATCGGGGTTAATGCAGGTTCCCTGGAAAAGGATATTTTAAAGCAGTATAATGGCGCCACTCCAGAAGGTATGGTGGAAAGCGCCTTAAGGCATGTGGCACTGCTGGATCAGTGTAATTTTGATCAAATAAAAATTTCCATTAAAGCTTCTGATGTGCCTCGAACTGTTGAAGCTTATCGTTTACTTTCCAATAGTTGCGATTTCCCACTGCATGTTGGGGTTACTGAGGCCGGCGGCCTTTTCCCTGGAATAGTGAAATCAGCTTTAGGAATTGGAATGCTTCTTGCTGAAGGAATAGGAGATACAATCCGGGTTTCTTTGACCCGTGATCCAGTGGAAGAGATTAAAGTGGGTTTTGAGATTTTAAAGGCTTTGGAAATTAGGCAGCATGGACCCGAGATTATTTCCTGCCCAACCTGCGGGCGCTGTAATCTGGATCTTTTTAAAATTGTTGAAGATGTTGAAAAAGCCTTGATGACCAATAAAACACCACTTAAGCTTGCAATTATGGGTTGTGTCGTGAACGGTCCTGGAGAGGCTCGGGAAGCCGATCTCGGAATTGCCGGAAGTAAAGATAATGGAGTATTATTTAAAAAGGGTAAGGTAATTAAAATAATAAAACATGATCAACTTGTTGATGTATTTCTTGAGGAAGTTGCAAAACTATCGGATTAGAAATATGAATAAGTTGAAATCAAGGAAAAAAAATAAAAATGGCAAAAAAAATAAAAACAGCTATTTCTCCCACCCGGGACGAAGATTATCCAAAGTGGTATCAGCAAATCATTAAAGCCGCGGATCTGGCTGAAAATTCTCCTGTCCGGGGATGCATGGTCATCAAACCCTGGGGCTATGCAATCTGGGAAAATATAGTAAAGGTTCTGGATGAAAAATTTAAATCCATTGGCGTTAAGAATGCATATTTTCCACTTTTTATCCCACTGTCATTTTTGGCAAAAGAGGCCAGACACGTGGAGGGCTTTGCAAAAGAGTGCGCTGTGGTTTCCCATCACAGGCTGGAGCAAAATGCCGCAAATGAACTTGTGCCCGCAGGAAAATTGACTGAGCCTTTGATTATAAGGCCGACATCTGAAACAATAATAATGGATTCTTTTAAAAAATGGATAACAAGTTATAGAGATCTGCCACTTTTGATTAATCAGTGGAGCAATGTTGTACGCTGGGAAATGCGAACCAGAATGTTTTTAAGAACCAGTGAATTTTTATGGCAGGAAGGTCATACAGCACATGCAAGCCGGGATGAAGCTGTTAATTTTACAAGCCTGATTTTAAATATTTATCAGGATCTGGCAGAAAATTACATGGCCATACCAGTAATAAAAGGCAGCAAAACACTGGCTGAAAGATTTCCGGGAGCAGATGAGACCTTGACCATTGAAGCTATGATGCAGGATCATAAAGCCTTGCAATCTGGAACATCTCATTTTTTAGGCCAGAATTTTGCCAAAGCCGCTGAGATCAATTTCCAAAACGCTAAAGAAAAAGAAGAGTTTGTATGGACAACCTCCTGGGGAGCATCTACCCGTTTGGTTGGTGGCCTGATAATGACCCACTCGGATGATAACGGACTTATTCTTCCGCCTAAAATTGCCTCTTCTCATGTGGTTTTATTGCCTATTATTCGTAAAGAGGTTGACAGGGGGCCTGTTATGGAATTTTGCGAGGCTTTGGCCAAAGAGTTGCGCAATAAAGTTTATCATCAGCAAAAGATAGGGGTGGAGATTGATAACAGGGATATTGGCGGCGCAAGGAGCTGGGAGTGGATTAAAAAGGGTATTCCCCTGCGTGTGGAAATCGGTCCTCGTGATATTGCGGCTGATTCAGTTTTTTTGGGCCGCAGGGATAAAGATAGCCGGGATAAAATAACATTAAAACGGGAAACCTTTATTGAAGAGCTTACCAGTATTTTAGACGAGATTCAGGAAAACCTGTTTAATCGGGCTTTATCCTATCAAAAAGAACATTCTCAAAATATCGATGATAAATCTCAATTTTATGAATTTTTTACTCCCAAAGCAAAAACAAAACCTGAAATTCACGGTGGTTTTGCCTTTGCTCACTGGTGTCAAAATCCGGATTGCGAGAGCCGGATCAAAGACGATTTAAACGTAACTATTCGCTGCATTCCTTTTAGCAGTGAACCTGAAGATGGAAATTGTATTTATTGTGGTAAAGATAGTAAAAAAAGGGTATTATTTGCCAAAGCCTATTAATCCTGACTGAAATTTTTCTATGATTCGTATTAATGACATACTTGACAAGGTAGCAAAATATCATCCAGAAGATGGACTGGATATTATTGACCGAGCCTATATCTATTCTGCCAAAGCCCATGCAGGTCAGGTCAGACTATCAGGTGAGCCATACCTTTCCCACCCGCTTGAAGTTGCCGGCATGCTGGCTGATATAAAACTTGATACAATCAGCGTGGCTTCCGCCCTTTTGCATGATGTTCTTGAAGATACTGAAGCAACTGAAGAGGAGATCGAAAAAATTTTCGGCCCCGAGGTTTTGCATATTGTGGCCGGAGTTACCAAATTGAGCAAGCTGAATTTCAGCAGCGCTCAGGTAAGGGAGGCTGAAAGCATAAGAAAAATGCTTTTGGCAATGTCAAATGATATCAGGGTTATTTTAATCAAGCTGGCAGATCGTTTGCATAATATGCGGACCCTGCAATTTCATAAATCTGAAGAAAAAAGAAGAAAGATCGCGCAGGAAACCCTTGATATCTATGCTCCTATTGCGTCCAGACTAGGTATTTACAAAGTAAAAAATGAGCTGGAAAACACAGCTTTTAAATATCTGCACCCAGACGAGTATAATAACCTGGTTAATATGGTGAACAGGGATAAAGAGCAGCGGGAAAAATATATTGAAACGGTTAAAACCTTTATAAAAAAAAAGTTAAATGAAAATAATCTGGAATGTGAGGTACTGGGCCGCTATAAACATTTTCACAGCATCCATCATAAGATGATTTCCCAGAATCTGGCTTTTGAGGAAATTTATGACATTATCGCCTTTCGTATTATTTTAGACACCATTTCCCAGTGTTATGAGGTTTTAGGCTTGCTGCACGCTCTTTGGAAACCAATTGACATAAAATTTAAAGATTATATAGGACGGCCCAAACCAAATATGTATCAGTCTCTTCATACAACGGTGATAGGCCCGTATGGAGAGAGAATTGAGTTTCAGATCCGAACCAGAGAGATGGATAAAGTGGCGAAATCCGGGATTGCTGCCCATTGGAGTTATAAGGAGGGCAAACATTTTGACAAGAAAATCACCAATGCCTATTCCTGGATTAAAAATATAATTGAAAATCAAGTCAATGTAAGGGATCCAAATGAATTTCTGGAAAATGTTCGTCTGGATCTATTCCCGGATGAGGTATATATTTTTACTCCTAATGGGGATATTAAATCTCTCCCAAAGGGTGCAACACCCATTGATTTTGCTTATTTGATACACACTGAAGTCGGTAATCAATGTGTTGGAGCTAAAATAAACGGCCGCATGGTTCCTCTTAAATCCGTACTTAAAACAGGGAATACTGTTGAAATCATTACTTCAAAAAAACATCATCCCAGCAAGGACTGGTTAAATTTTGTTATAACCGTTAAGGCTCGTTCCAGGATAAGACAATGGATTAAAATTCAGGAAAAGGAAAGAAGTCTGTCTTTAGGGCGTGAGATGTGTGATAAAGCTTTCCGAAAATATAATTTAAATTTTAATAGCCTGCTAAAAAAGGAGGAAATGAAGCAGGCGGTCAATCATTTTGGCTTTAAAAATGTGGAAGATCTTATTGCCAGCGTGGGATATGGCAAAATCACACCGCTTCAGATTATCCGCACGGTAACCCGTCAAACTGAGACACTAGCTGACGAAGAATCATCCCTGCTTAATAAAATAATTGGGCGGGTTAAAAAGAAAAAGCCTAAGCCCGGTGTCACGGTCAAGGGAATTGATGATGTCCTTCTGAAATTCGGCAAATGCTGCATGCCGGTGCCTGGTGAACCAATAACCGGCTACATTACCCGGGGATTTGGAGTAACAATCCACAGGGTTAATTGTGTTAATGCCTTAAAAATGAGCCCGGAGCGACAAATTGAGGTGGAGTGGAATATAGAGGTAGAAGAGACCTACCCTGTAAAAATTTTAGTCCACTCCTTTGACCGGGTAGGCCTGATGGCGGATATGGCTGCCAATATCACCAAAAACGGTGCGAATATTAATAGCGTAATCAGCAATACCAGGGATGATGGATCGGTTGAGAGCTCGTTTACCATTTTTGTAAAAAATGCTGAGCATTTAAAAAAAGTGCTGAAAGAACTTAAAAAGATCAAAATGGTACATGATGTAATCCGAATTAAATAATCCCTTCATATATATGCCCTGTGATCTATGGGGCTTTCACCACATAGCCGGATTTAATACAACTGGTGCAAACCATCATTTTTTTTACTCTTCCCTTATAAAGAGCTCGCACACTTTGTAAATTTGGATTAAACCGACGTTTTGTAACATTATGGGCATGACTGACATTATTACCAACCAGCGGTTTTTTACCGCAAATTTCACACATTCTGGACATCACTAATTCTCCATTTTTAAATGGCCATAAAAACCATAATTTATAATATCCTGCAAAAAACTATTTTATATATCTAATATTTCAGGCTGTGTAAAGGTTTATATCATAATTTTTTATAAACCAAAAGGGGCGGGTTATAAACCCGCCCTGAGATGAAATATTATTTCAATATTCATCACAGACCTGAATCTTCTCCACAGGCCATTTTTTAATTTATAACCAATTGAAAATAAACTGGATTATAAATTTATTTGTGTAGTGACAATTGTTTTTCTATTTTTCCTAATTATCATGGGTAAACCCCCGGCTTTGCCGGGGAGACTCCCAAAGTTTACAAAAAAGGTTATTTCTAAGGAAACCTGGGAGTTAGTCGATAAGTTACTATTAGACCAAGAATGTTTTGAGTGTAACTTTTTTGCGTAAAGGCCGACACAAGAGACTATCTGGTATAACCATCAGGAATATTTATGAATAATAATGGTATACATTCTGCCCAATTTTTTATAAGCTAATGGTAAAAAATTCACATAAATTCACCAGAATCTTATAAGTAGGACAGAATGCAACCATATTCAACCGAACAAAGTATACTTGCAGGTCATATTGAAGTCAAAGAGCTTTTCCAATATGTACAAAAGAATGCCAAAAGTTTTGATGCATATGAAATGGAACGAGATATATTTGCAAAGGTAATGAAAATTGGTTTTTCAGCCATGGTTTATGGAACTCGATAGCCTTGGTCCTTTCTGGAATTGAATGGGTCGGTATTATAGATATAATTCAAGTTGTAGAATATTTATGGAAAGTGGGAAATGCACTTCACTGCGATAAGACACTGAAAGCAGAGAAATGGGTTTATGGTCATTTGTTATCAATTTTGCAAGGCCAAATCGGTAGAGTAATTGGTGGATTGAAACGAACTTTGAAAAAAAGAAAAAAAACAGTTGTTTAAAACTCAAAAAGAAGCCATAAAAGCTGTAATAACATATTTTGAGAATCATAAATAATGGATGATTATTGCATGCAAAATATGGCTTAATGATCTCACTCAAAAAGGTTAACATATGTCTTTGAATGCTCCTCTTATAACCCCTTATGTTGGTAAAAAAGCGCCCGCGTTAGGGCCTTGCGCTATAATCGCTTCTACACTGCCTGATCTGCAGATGCTTAGAGGCTTGCTTGGATTACCAAAAGATAAGTACCGGCAACTCAACATGAGCCGGCTGTTTAGGGGACAAAAAGAATCAGCCCCCTGTCTGGTCGGGCCTGTAACCGGGGCTCCTTACGCTGTAATTATTTTAGAAACATTGATCGCCTGGGGTGTTCAGCAAGTTGTTTTTGTGGGCTGGTGCGGCTCTATTGCCCTGAATGTCAAGACTGGTGATATGATTTTGCCTGATGCAGCATTTATTGATGAAGGCACTTCTTCTCATTATCAGGCAAGTCAAACGGCCTTTGTCAAGCCATCTAACAAGTTTTTGCTGAAACTGGAAGAACAATTGACGGGAAACGGCCTTGACTATCATAAGGGGTCTGTTTGGACGACGGATGCTGTGTTTCAAGAGACCCCCAGGCAGGTTAAATACTATCAAAATAAAGGCGCGATCGGTGTTGAAATGGAAATCTCAGCTCTGTTTACAGTGGCTGCTTTTCATAAGATTGATCTTGCGGCAATCTTAACTGTCTCGGATGAACTTGGCGATTATAACTGGCGGCCTGGGTTTAAAGACGCTGTTTTTAAGCAAAGATGTAATAGTGTCTGCCGGGCAGCATGTGATTTTTTTGGAAGATAAGATGCTGCAAAAAAAACTAAATGATGAGACAGGCTCTTTAATTGCTCTTTTAAAAAAGTATAATCAGGCTTACCGGCGAGGAAAACCACTTGTCAGCGATAACGAGTATGATAATCTGCTGGCAAAATTGAAAAAGCTTGATCCTGAGAATAAATTCCTTCATCAGGTGGAACCTGAAAAATTTGAGCAAAAAAAGCAGGTAAAACACCCATCCCCCATGCTTTCTACTGAAAAAGCCTATACACTTGATCAACTTGCCCGTTTTGTTGTCAGGGTGACTAAGGAAGCTGGTGAAATCGGAATCCAAAACCTTGAATATAAGGTAACTCCAAAACTGGATGGCCTGGCAGGGCGTGATGACGGAGTTATTTTTGCTTCCAGGGGTAATGGCGAGGTTGGCTTTGAGATCAGCAGCGCCTTTGCCAAAGGAGTTATTCCAATAGGCGGCCGCGGGCTTGGACCAGGTGAAGTAGTTATTCAAAAATCCTATTTTAAAGAACATCTGGCAGTTGATTTTGAGCATCCCAGAAATATGGTAGTTGGAATTATTTCCTCTGATAAATTAAATGCTCTTGCCCTTAAAGCCTTGCAGGCCAAGGCCGTTCATTTTGTTCCATATAAAGAGCTGCACTGCTGGACAGGTAGCGGGGAGCATCTTCTGCAAAATATCAAAACCATTACAACCAATCTTTTCAGCAAAACAGATTACCCGGTTGACGGAGTTGTTGCTGAAATAATTGATGAGGCTGTAAAAAAATATATGGGAGCGACGGCTCATCATTATCGCTGGCAGATTGCCGTCAAGAGTAAAGGTGAGACTGCAATTACCAGAGTGGAAAAGGTCATCTGGCAGGTTGGCAGAACCGGCATTTTAACACCTGTTCTGGAGGTGGTTCCGGTTTTATTATCCGGGGCTAATATTCGCAGAGTAACAGCCCATAATGCTGGTTTGATAAAGAAAAAAAAGATTGGCGTGGGGGCTGAAATAGAAATTATTCGCAGTGGAGAAGTTATTCCCAAACTTGAAAGAGTTATTAAAACTGTCGAAGACCCTGTGCTGCCTGAAACCTGCCCTGCCTGTGACTCCAGCTTAAATTGGGAAAATGATTTTCTTAAATGTCCTAACCATGAGTGCTTTGCCCAGATTGAACAAAGGCTCAGCCACTTTTTTAAAATTCTTGGCAATATTGACTGGTTTGGTATTAAAACAGTTAAAAAACTGGTAGCAAGCGGTTATAACAGCCTTAAAAAAATATATAGTCTTAAAGAAAATGATTTTGTTAACCTGGGATTTGGACCGGTTCAATCTAAAAATTTAGCCCAGGCTCTTTCCACTAGTAAAACTGCAATTGTTGAGGACTGGCGGTTTTTAGCGGCCTTTGGTATTCCTGATTTAGGTAAAGGAGACAGCCGCAAGCTTTTGAGTCATTATAAACTTGAAAAGATAACTCAAATAACGGCAAAACAGATCAATAAAATTTACGGGTTCGGCAATATTACCAGTCACTCTATTGCAGCAGGGCTTCAGCAGGAAAAATCTATTATAAATCATATGCTGGCAATGAATTTTAATTTGGAAAGAACTGTCCTGCAATCAGAACTAAATAACCTGGATAATAATCTGGCCGGCAAAAGGATAGTGCTGACCGGGAAAATGGAACAGGGCAGCCGCGCTGCAATGAAGTCTGATGCCCGCAAGCTGGGTCTTTTAGTGCAAAATACAGTTAACAGTAAAACTGATTTTCTGGTTACCGGAGATAAAGCCGGCACCACTAAACTCAGCAAGGCTGAAAAACTTGGAATCCAGATTATTTCAGAGGCAAGGTATATGGAGTTAACTAAAAACGTCGGTGCAGATAAAGATCCCTGATCTCAACTGCCATCTTTGAAAAGATAATTTGGGAGGGAAAGGTTTGGAAGATAATAAAAGAGCTCACCTGATTATAAAAGGCAGGGTCCAGGGTGTATTTTTTCGCTTAAAAACTCAACAACAGGCAAAGCGTCAGGGTGTTAATGGATGGGTGCGAAACAGGCCGAATAAAACCGTGGAAGCGATTTTGGAAGGAGACACAAAAGCTGTAGAGGCAGTTATCAAATGGTGCCGAAAGGGACCGACTTTAGCCAAAGTAGAAAAGGTTATTATTACCTGGCAAAACAGCGGGCTGGAAGGATTAAAAGAATTCAAGATAAGATATTAGAAGTAAAGGCGGCTTAACTGATTGAATTTTTCAGATTAGCTTTTCTGCCAAACCGCCATTTTGTTTGCTTTTCCCTAAATGGCATCCTTCAATTTTTTCCCAGGACGAAATTTTACAACATTGCAGGCTTTAATTTTAATTGGATCACCAGTCTGAGGATTGCGGCCTTTGCGGGCTTTACGGCGAATTTTAGCAAAGGTTCCAAATCCAACCAGAGTAACTTTACCATCTTTTTTCTTCAAAGCTTTGGTAACATTTTCCATAAATGAGTTTAAAGCCAATGCAGCAGCCACTTTTGAAATTTTGGCATCACCCGCCATTTTTTCTACCAATTCCGTTTTTGTCATTTTTCCCCCTTTTTTTAATTAGATTTGTTTAATTATATTTATTGCAACCATTTGTTTCTAATGCTCATTATAGCAGTCTATTTTTGATGTCAACAGAAAAACCGCATTTTTAGCCACTTTGTCAAAAAAAAAGACGATTATGCTGCGAATATGGCAGATCCGCAGGAATTGATCGGGAAATATCCAACAAAGTTTAACTTTTGTCTTAAAAAAGGGCTTCAATAAATTGATTGGGATCAAATTCTTTTAAATCTTCCAGGCCTTCTCCAACCCCAATATATTTTAAGGGAATATTAAGCCGGTCGCAGATACTTATAATAATACCGCCTTTGGCAGTGCCGTCAAGTTTGGTTAGAGCAATTCCTGTAATGCCAATTGCTTTATGGAACATTGCAGCCTGTGATAGAGCGTTTTGGCCGGTAGTAGCATCCAGAACCAGTAAAATTTCATGGGGCGCGTCTGGAAGCTTTTTGCTGATGCTGCGTTTGATTTTTTCAAGTTCCGACATTAAATTAACTTTAGTGTGCAGCCGTCCGGCTGTATCAACAAAAACAACATCTGTTTTGCGGGCAATAGCGGCCTGGATGCTGTCAAAGGCAACTGACGCTGGATCAGACTTCTCATTATGACTAATCAAATCTGCGCCGGCTCTTTGGGCCCAGATTGTCAACTGCTCCACTGCTGCTGCCCGAAAAGTATCCGCAGCAGCGATCAAAACTTTTTTGCCCTGGCTGGTTTCCCTGGCGGCCAGTTTGCCGATAGTCGTAGTTTTTCCCACTCCATTAACGCCCACTACCATAATAACATGTGGTACTGCTATAACCTGATCCAATGGTTCTGGAAGATCCTGGAAAAAAGATAGAATTTCATCTTTTATTATTTGTTTTAGTTGCTCAGGGCCGGTAATTTCAGAGGCTTTCCCCTTTATTTGACTGATAAGCTTTAAAGAAGTTTGAACCCCTATATCTGAAGTAATGAGCAGCTCTTCAAGATCGTCTATCATCTCATCATCAAGCCCTTTTTTACCTAAAAAAAGTTTATCAATATCAGTATTTAAAATTTTTCGGGTTTTAATTAAGCCTTTTTTTAATCGTTGAAAAAAGCCGTTCTTTTTTTTATCTTCAGATGGTAAGATTGCTGAAAGCGAATCTTGTGCCGGGCTGATAATTTCTTCTGGTTTTTCAAATAAGGCTGTAGCTGGTTTTAAAGAAGCCTCACTTTCTACTGGCGTGGTTTTTTCAAGATCTTTTTCGTCTGGTTTTTCGTTTGGGTTTTCGTTTGGGTTTTTCTCATTATTTTTTTTCTTTTTAAACCATTTAAAAGCCATTATATACACCTGTCAGTTTAGCTTGGTTTCTTTTGTAGATGTTTTTAGATTAACAGATACAACTTTTGAAATTCCCTTGGTTTCCATGGTGATTCCAAACAGGGTATCAGCAAATTCCATACTGCGTTTATTATGGGTAATCATGATTATCTGAGATTTTTCACCTATTATTTTCAAAAGCTCATTAAAACGAAAAATATTGGCGTCATCAAGCGGGGCGTCAATTTCGTCCATTAAACAAAAGGAGGCCGGCTTAATAAGAAAAATAGCAAAGATAAAGGCTATGGCGGAAAGAGCTTTTTCACCGCCTGATAAAAGAGTCATCCTGGTTAGTTTTTTTCCAGGCGGGTGAATCATAAATTCCACCCCTGTTTCAAGTGGCTTTTCCGGTTCAGAGAGGACCAGTTTTGCTGTACCGCCCTCAAAGAGCCGAGGGAAAACCTCTTTTAGCTTTTCATTAATTAAATTAAAAGTTTTTAAAAAACGTTTCTGGGTAATCTGATTAATCTTTTCAATAACTTTTTGCAGGTCATGAAGTGCTTTTATAAGATCATCCTGCTGGGCATTAATAAAATCAAAACGTGTTTTAAGCTGTTCGTACTCTGCAATAGCTCCCAGATTGACATCAACGATGTTTGCTATACTGGTTTTGAGCTGTCTAAGTTTATCTTCCATTTGGGATATTAAAGGGGGGGGCTTTTGATCGAGTGTCTGATTGCGTTGCTTTAAAAAAGCAATTGAGCATTGATGGCGCTCTGTGGTCATATTTATAATATGATCCAGTTTGATTTGATTTTCGCGCAGCTCTGGTTCCAGCAGTCGGATTTTTTGCTGGTTTTTTTCCTGCATATTCTGAATGCCGTTCATCTGCGTATCTTTTTCTTTTAACTGTGAATCAATTACACTATAAGCTGTCTCATTTGATGCCAGATTTTTCTCAAATTCCTGCAATTTCAGATAGAGTGTAATCAAAATTTTATCAGCAGCTTTATTTTTTTCACCTGCCTTAAGGCTTTCTGCCTGTTTTTCAATGATTTTACGGTGTACCTGTTCAAGCCGGTTTTGGCAGTCAAGACGAAACTCATTAAGCCGTTTTGATGCGTTTTGTCCAGCTTCCTGTTTTGTCTTGCAGGCTGTATATTCCAGTTTCAGGTCAAGAATTTTTTCTTCATTTTTTTTTAATTGGGATGCGAGTTCAGTTATTTCACTGCCTAAGGTAGAAATTTGATTTTGAGAGGTTATAACTTCTTTTGCAATTCGGGTCAAAATTTGATTGGATTGATTCATGTCAGCATCAATCTCACTTTCTTCACCAATCAACTGTTCCTCTTCCAGATTAACAATTTCAAGATGTCGCCGTGCATTTTTGAGATCAGCAGTAATTTTATAGAGATATTTTTCAGCTTCAACAGCATCTTTTGCAGTGTTCTGTTTTTCCTGATTTAGCTGCTGCATTTTGATTTCAACAGCGCGAACCTCATTTTCCAGTATTTTTTGTTCTTTGGCTGCTTTCAGATAATGCCTTTCCAGTTGAGCTGCCTCAATGGTGATATTCTTTAGCTCCTGCTTTTTTATTAAGATTCCGTCCAATTTATCCAGGCTTCCGCCGATTATAATGCCTTGCCGGGAAATAAGGTCACCTTGCAGGGTAACAACCGGATAAGAATTTATATTAAACAGATCAATTGCTTCTTTTAAAGTTTTGGCTACAACAACCTGGCCTAAAAGAGCTGCTCCAATTTTTTCATACCCTTGCGCAATTTTAATATGTTTTATCAGAAAATCGTAATCATTTGATATTTCAGATAAGGGCTTTTCATCAAGGGGAGGTGGCGAAAGAGGGATAAATCCGCAGCGACCGCCCCTGTTTTCCTGTAAAAAATTAACGGCAGCCAATCCGGTTTGCTGCTCATCTATAATAATATATTGCAGGGTTTCGCCAAGTACTGCTTGGACTGCGACAGCAAAATCAGGTTCAGGTTCTATGATATCGGCTGTCAGCTTAAGAATTCCTTTGGCTGAAAATGCTGATTTTGTATTAAGCGGAACTGCCTGGGCAGCACTGGATTGCTTTGTTTGCAGGATGGTTTTGACTCCGTCCTGGTACCAGGCAAAGCCGGACTCCATTTTTTTCAGGGCTGACAGCTTTGATTTTATCTTGCTGAAGTCCAGGTCAAGGGTGCGAGTTTTTTTGACCTTATTTGCAAGAACTTCATTTTGGTGAACCAGAGCTTGCTGGATTTGTGAGATTTCTGTATCAATTTCAGATAGTTCCTGATTGATTTCAGCCAGTTCAGTAGATGCTTCAAGTGTTTGATTATCCAGTTTTTGAACCTTGCTATTAGCAATTGTCTGCTCTTCATAAATTCGTTTTAAACGTCTTTTAATGCTCTCTTTATTTTTATAGGCGGTTTGACAGATATTTTTGCAGCGGGCTTCTTCACTTATAAATTTAAGAAGTTCGTTTTTATTATGTTCAAGCTCTTTTTCCAATTTTTCAGATTGGGCCTTAAGTGTTGCCGCTCCAACCTGTTCATGATTAATCGCTATTTTATAATCGCTGATCTCTTTTCCCAAAGAAGTGCTTTGCATTTCTTCAGCGGCGATTTCCTTAAGAATATTTTTACTTTTTTGCTGCAGGTCGGTATGCGTTATTTGCTGCGCTGCAATTTCGTTTGCCAGGCGGGTTATATCTGTTTTGGCATGAGCCAGGTCGGTTTCGCTGCGATCAATCTGACGCTGGATTTCAAATATTTTTGATTTCTGACGGCTTATATGCTGATTTTTTTCAAACCTTTCGAGCTTGATTTTTTCAACTGCAGCATCAATTTTGCTGATTTTGGAGGAAAAGCCACTGTCTGTATTATTCAAGTCCTTGAGCAGTTGATTTATTTCTTCAATTTTTATCCTGTATTTATCATAATAACAGAGCAAGAGCCGAGCATCAAGGCTTTGGATTCGAGCCTGATATTTTTTATAGCGCTCTGCTTTTCGCGCCTGGCGTTTTAAACCAGACATCTGACGACTGATTTCGCTCACAATATCATGGACCCGTAACAAATTTTGTTCAGTGGCCTTTACTTTACGCAGAGCTTCAATTTTGCGGGATTTATAGCGGGTTACACCGGCAGCCTCTTCCACAAAAAAACGGCGCTCAGCAGAATTGGCCTCAGTGATGGCCCCGATATTACCCTGCTGGATAACAGCATAGGTTTTAGGGCCCATGCCGCTGCCCATAAAAAGATTATAAATATCTTTCAGGCGGCAGGGCTGTTTATTGATTAAATATTCCCGTTCGCCTGAGCGGTGAAGCCGCCTTGTAACCATAATTTCACTGAAATCTTTTAAGGCTTCCGGCGCGTTACCATTATCGTTAAACAAGGACAGGGAAACTTCAGCCATATTTAAAGCAGGTTTATTATGGGCTCCGGAAAAAATAATATCTTCCATATTTTTTCCGCGCAGTTGTTTAACGCTTTGTTCACCCATAACCCATCTTAGGGCATCCACCACATTACTTTTACCACAGCCATTAGGGCCTACCACTGCTGAAATTCCTTTTGGAAAAGTAATGGTGACTTTTTCCGGAAATGATTTAAAACCGGATATCTGCATTTTTTTCAG
>JASFBJ010000277.1 GCA_030149585.1 Desulfobacterales bacterium
ACGATTGAGTTGTTTTAGTATTTAAGGACGTCCCCACCCCTTGGATCTGAGATTAAATTAAATCTTGCAAAATAAAACAATTATAATTAAATTGAGATCATGGGTAAACAAAGTGATAATGAAAACAATCTGACAGTAGATAAAATCAATGATAAATTTTTCTGGGATATCTACGGCAGACCCATTAATACAGCAGGCTTTTTAAAAGACTTTTTACCTTTAAATATATTAAACGAGCTTGATCTTACTCATATATCTGTTGATAAAAAAAGCTATCTCAGCGAAGAATACAAAGAGCAATATTCTGACCTGGTAGTAGAAACCAGAGTTAAAGGTAACTCTGAAGAGCCTGTATTTGTTTATTTTCTGATGGAGCATAAGAGCTACATTCCAACACGTCCGGCATTTCAATTGTTAAGGTATATGGTTGAACAGTGGTATGATCTTGAAAAAAAAGGAACTCTCGGCAGCAAATTACCGCCTATATTTCCTATTTTGATTCACCATGGCGAAAAAGGTTGGACACCAGGAGTACATTTTCATGATATTGTAAATATACCCCACGAGGACATGAAGCCATATATACCAAACTTTCAATACTTTTTAAGTGATGCAACTACTGAGGATGAAGATAAGTATAAAACATCTGTTGTTGTCAAATGTTGGTTTATAGTAGTCAAATATATAAAAGACCCTGTAATGCGAGAGAAATTATTTGAAGTTATAAAATTGCTCCATGATCGTTTGGAGCAGGATGCGGCCGTTGAATATGTTGATATTTTCATGAAATATCTGGCAAATACAGACAACAAAGTTACAAAGACAGATGCTGTAAAAGCTATTGAAACAATTTTTCCGGATAGAGGTGCTGATATGATTAAAGGATGGGCAAAAGAATATGTAGAGGAGGGTAGGCAGGAGGGTAGGCAGGAAGAATCTAAAGCCATGCTTCTGGAAGCCATAAGAGCTAAATATGATTATATTCGGGAAGATATTCCACAAAAAATTACAAATATTAAATCAATCGAAGTTATTAAATCACTTCTCGCTAAAACCTATACAATAGATTCTCTGGATGATTTTGATAAACTGATTGATAAATCAATGGGAGTGCAATAGAAATAATATTCTGGTAAGCTATATCTAACCACGGTACTTTTAACACATTTTTATGATTTATGTTATAAATATGTCGGTTTCATTCGAAGGCTTTTATGTTAAAAGTTCCGTGAATCCCTGTCATTAAAGCTTTTGCGGAGAGCTTCAGCTGCCCGCTCCAACGCTATTATAGACCTCCAAGGCGCCGGTAGCGCCGATCAGTGGCAAAAGGCTTGACATGGCGCTTGCAGCGGTGCGCTACGCAGTAAAAAGAGGAGAGAAGACAGCGAAAGAAGCAGGTTATCATCTGAACGATTGAGTTGTTTTAGTATTTAAGGACGTCCCCACCTGCGATGATGAGATAATTCCTTTAGATGATGATCAGGAGTTTAAGGATTTCTAAGTAGTTGAGTAGGGAATTAATAACTAAGGAGGAACAAATGAAAAAATTATCGACGGTATTGGTTTGTGCAATTATTTTATTGTTTACATGTTTGTCGGTACATGCTGGTGAAAAAGCAACGGCTCAAGAGGTAGTTCAAAAGGTTCGTGAGGCAGTTGAATATATCAGCAAGGTAGGAGAAGCAGGTTTCCCGGAATTTAATGACCCGAATGGCAAATGGGTATGGGGTGGAACCTATGTTTTTATTATGAAATGTGAACCATTCCCCAGTCTTGTCACTCATGCCATAAAACCTAAACTTATCGGGAAGGACCTTTCTAAACTCAAAGACAAAGCAGGCAACTATTTCTTTATCCAGTTGTGCGAATCGACCACAAAGCCTGAAGGCGGCTGGGTAGAGTATCTTTGGCCCAAACCCGGCGAAAAGAAAGCATCACGGAAGATATCCTATTGTTGTCAAATTCCAGGCACCTGCTATCAGGCAGGCTCGGGAATATATGATGAATCGATTTCCATGGAAGAACTTAACAGGATAACGAAGTAGATTATAACCATTCACTAAGGGTTCGTTCAAAAATAAGTTTGCAATTTCAAGCACCGGTCCGGCAAGGCGCGAAAGCTCGGAATATCAGGATATTCCGAGCTTTCGCAACGCAGTCAGGCGGGATGCATCGGCGCTTAAAATGTGAAGTTGTTTTTGAGCGAGCCCTAAGTAATGGAGCAATTGCTCCATATGCTTATAGTGCATCGCACATGAATTGATACGAAATTATCTATTTCAGCGGGCCGGGAAAACCTGTTTTTCACCACAGAGGCACGGAGAGCACAGAGAAAACAATTGAATTACAGATAGTTGTATCTATTTTCTCCGTGTTCTCTGTGTCTCTGTGGTAAATTTTCAATTTCGTTTGTGCGGCAAACGGTATCAATTCATTTGCTACGATCTATAGTATGGAGGAGGTTTTAAAATGAATGTTGGAACCAAATTGATAGGTTTAATCGCATTCAGTATCCTAATGATCGGTATCCTGTTTGGAATCAACTTGTATTCAAATAATAAGAAAAGCAACTTTCATCAAGGTATGGGCCAGCTCAACGATAGCAATAATAGCCTTTTGAGTGCTATCATAGAAGAGAAAAAATATCTAATGGATCATGAGGAATCCGGTATCAGAGGAGTTGGCGAAAATCTGGGACGTGCAAGCAGAAATATAACCTTTCTTGAGGCCAATTCTCTTTTTAACAAAGAGGATATAGCTGCTCTGAAAGTTTCTTTACAAAAGTATCAAGACACGTTCAATAAATTGACCGGAACCATCAAAAAGGTTGATCAGGTAAATAGCATCCTTAACAAAGCCATTAATAGTTTTAACGAAAAAGCAATTCTAATCGTGGAAAAGGTCGATGAAGCAGTGGCAAGCTCTTTTATGGAAGGCGAAGAAATAGATTCTAACCTGCAGCCTCTTTCCGACATTACAAAGACTACGATTATTCTGGTGAATAAGATAACTCTATCATTGAATCAGGATCTTTTTTTAAAAAATAATACGGATAACTATTTGAGAAATCTGGAACAAATTTTTCCCCAGTTGGAAGCTATCAAAAAAAATATCAACGTGATAAAGGCAAGATTAAAGGTAGATGATCAAGATTATTTTAATTTCATAGAGCAAGCGATTGTGCTTATAAACACTCTTCCTCAGCAAACAAGACAGATAGGTAAATTATGGCCGGAAAGAGTTAAATGTGAATCAGAATTGAACAATTTTAGAAAACAGGTTTTAAAGATAATTGAAAATATTCTTCTTTCCGTTAATAAGGATCTGGTTCGTATGGAAAGGTATTTTCATATAGCTAATATATTGTCTTTTTTGATTGTAGCGCTTATTCTTGTAATCGGTGGTTTTGTTATTTTGCGCTCGATAACACGTCCCATCAACCGGGTTATTGAAGGTTTGAACGAAGGCTCAGACCAGATAGCTTCAGCCTCGGGCCAGGTCTCATCCGCAAGCCGGTCACTTGCCGAAGGGGCATCCGAGCAGGCAGCCTCAATCGAAGAGACATCGTCATCCCTCGAAGAGATATCTTCCATGACCAAACAGAATGCAGATAATGTGGGTCAGGCGGACAGCCTTATGAAAGAGACCGGCCTTGTGGTATCAGATGCCGAATCTTCCATGTCCGAGCTTACCACATCCATGAAAGATATTTCCAGCGCAAGCGATGAAACCCGGAAGGTTGTCAAGACAATAGATGAAATAGCATTCCAGACCAATCTGCTTGCCTTAAATGCAGCAGTAGAAGCAGCCCGTGCAGGCGAGGCAGGAGCGGGCTTTGCAGTAGTGGCGGAAGAGGTCAGAAATCTTGCGCTCCGTTCTGCCGACGCAGCCAAAAACACGGCTGTATTGATAGATGGAACGGTAAAAAAGGTCAAAGGCGGATCAGACCTTGTAGCGCGAACCAGTGATGCATTCAGCAAGGTTGCGGAAAGTTCTTCCAAGATAGGAGAGCTGATTGCCGAGATAGCCGCTGCATCAAATGAACAGGCACAAGGCATTGAGCAGACAAACACCGCTGTAGCCGAGATGGACAAGGTAACCCAGCAGAACGCAGCAAACGCAGAAGAATCTGCTTCCGCGTCTGAGGAACTGAACGCACAGGCAGAACAAATGATGGAGATTGTAGGAGATCTGTCAGCCCTCGTTGGTGGAAGCGGTAAAGAAGCAGGGAGCAGGGAGCAGAGAGCCGGGAGAAAAGATAGGACTCCTGCCACGCCCGGCATCGCGAGGCTCAGCCGAGGCGGACGGGCAGAAAGGGCAAAAGCCCCGGCGGTTCGCAAAACAAGACCGGCGCTGATCAGCCAGGGCGAAGAAGTTACGCCTGATCAGGTAATTCCTTTAGATGAGGGGGATTTTAAGGATTTTTAAGTGCTCAGGTAGATAGGCTGAAGGTTGTAAGCTAAAAAAGAGAAATCCTGACAAGGCCGTGGAGTGGCTGGAACTGGGCTGTTTCCACGAGGCCGGGATAGGCATGATTAAGGATTTTGCGGACGGGTTTCCGGTATCCGTTATTTCATTCTCATATCCCTCTTGCTACTCTCAACAGGGATTGCTGTATCAACGTATGTTCAAAGTATAGGAATTTCCATTTTATGCTTAATGAATTCGGCATGATAGGATATGAGTGATTTTTTTTGAACGTCGAACATCGAACGTCCAACGTTGAACATCGAATGA
>JASFBJ010000278.1 GCA_030149585.1 Desulfobacterales bacterium
AAAGAAAAAGAGGATTAAATGAAAGGCAAATTGCAAATTATTTTTATTATTGGAATAATTTTGGCTCCCTTATTATTATTTGCAGATCAGAATAAAGGCGCGAAAGAAATGCTCCTTTTCGGAGGCAATAAAGGAGATGTGGTGTTTCCCCACTACATGCATCAGTCGCTTCTTGAAGATTGTAATAAATGTCATAATCTTTTTCCCAAGACAAAAGGGTCAATTGAAAAATTAAAAGCAAATAAAAAACTTAAAATAAAACAGGTTATGAAGCAGTGCAGGAATTGCCATAAGGCAAATAAAAGAGCCGGTAAAAAGGCCGGGCCAACAGGCTGCAAAGCCTGTCACAGCAAATAAGGGTTCGGCTGCTTTTGTTTGTAAACCGGAAAATAAAAAAAACTAAAAAAATTAAATGATGAAAATGAAAAAAACCATGTTGCTCATTACTGCAGCTTCAGCACTTGTCTTATGCAATTGCTTATGTTTTTTCAGTTTTGCTGCTGAAGTCGAATCCTGTGTTATATGTCATGAAAAAACAAGCCCTGGCCAGGTGGCTGACTGGAAGGCAAGCAGGCATTTTAGAGAAGATGTTAGCTGTTCGGATTGTCATGGAGAAAATCATAAGAGTGAAAAAGATGCGGATTCGGCAAGTTTTCCTGATGAACAGGTGTGTGCTGAGTGTCATGAAGATCAGTTTAATCAATTTTCCAAAGGCAAGCATAATTTCGGGTGGGCTTCATTAAATGCTTTGCCTGTCACACATGTGGAACCTGACGAGTTAATGGAAGGTGGCAAAGGCTGCGGTGGTTGCCATAATATGGGCATTAAAACCAAGGCCCAGAAAAAGGAACAGTTGGACAAAGGTTATCGCTACCAGAATAATTCCTGTGATGAATGTCATACAAGACATACCTTTTCTAAAAAAGAGGCTCAGGATCCTAAGGCCTGCCGGCAATGTCATATGGGTTATGACCATCCACAGTGGGAAATGTGGAGCAGCTCCAAGCATGGAACACGCTGGTCTGCAAGAGAAAGCAACAGACTCCCGAAATCTGCCTCAGCGCCATCGTGTCAGGAGTGTCATCTGCCTGAAGGCACTCATGAAAACAAAACTGCATGGGGATTTCTCGGTCTAAGACTTCCTTTGCCAAAAGATCCGCAGTGGGCTGCCGACAGAGTGACCACTCTTAAAGCCCTGGGAATTCTGAACCCTGAAACAGGAAAACCAACAGCGCGTCTTGATGTTATAAAAGCGATTGATCTTATCCGTTTAACTGAAGAATCATGGCAAAAAGAACGTGAGAAGATGATTAATACCTGCAAGAAATGCCATTCAGAAAGATATGTCCGCAAACAGCTTGAAATGGGCGATTCCATGATACAAAAAACAGACAGGCTTTTAGCACAGGCTATTGACGAAGTAGCAGGTCTTTACAAAAGCGGAATTCTTGTGAAACAAGATAACTACTTATTTGCATACCCTGACTTTTTTTATTATATGAGAACCGGCAGAGGCAATCTTAAACAGGCGTCTTATATTGAACAGGTTCTGTTTCAGATGTATTTTAAGCATCGTATGAGAACCTATCAGGGTGTTTTTCATATGAATCCCGATTATGCATACTGGTATGGATGGGCAATGATGACCAGGGATTTAACGAATATCAGAGAGATTGCTCAAATAATGAGAGCAACCCACAAAATAAAAAGGTAAATAATTTATATGGCTATAGCCTCAAGCAAAGACGCCCCCAAAATTGACTGGATAAAGGAAAAAACAAAGGCATGTGATTATAATATTTCTGAACATATTATCAGAGATTTTTTAACAAAAAAGATAACCATCCGGGAGATTGAGGAAGCCATTGCAAACAGCAGGATAATCGAAATTCACACGCGCCCTGAAAAGGGCTCCAGCGCTCTGGTGCTTGGATATGCAGGAGAAAAACCTATCCATATTATGTGCGCTGATGATCAAGAAGGCCGGCTGCTGATTCTTTTTGCCTATGTGCCATCTCTGCCGATGTGGGAAGATCCTGTAAACAGAGTTAAACAGGGAGATAAGCATATGGAAGAAAACTTAAAGAAATGTTTCTTTTGCGGCGGCAAGATAGAGCCGATCAAGGTCGGCAATTTCGATTATCGCCTTAAAGGACAGCTTTATGTGGTCAAGGGCATTCCAGCTGGTCTGTGCGTGCAATGCGGTGAAAAATATATTACAGCTAAGGCCTCAATGAAAATCACTCGTCTAATAGAAAAAGGCAAGTTTTTAGGAACCCAGGAGGCATTTATATTGAAGTATGCGTAAAAAGATATTGTACCTGATGGGTCAAGTTGGGGAAGTTAATTTGTCCTCGTTCCTTATGATATGTCCCGCTAGGCTGGATTTTTGCCGGCCATATTTGTTGCACAAGGGTGCATCAAAAGGGCAGTCCCTATTGAAATGTGAAGGGCAAATGCTATTACTGGAATTCGCGCAGGAGACTCGAAAATTGCTCGTGAAATATGCGTAATATTTTTTTTTAAATTAAGATTTTTTAACAATCGCCTCTACCTCTTTTCCAGACAAGACCTCCTTTTCTTCCAATTCAGAGGCCAGACTGTCCAAAGCAGGTCTGTTCTTATTTAAAAGTTCTTTAACTCGTTGATAACTACTTTGAATAATTGTCCTTACCTCATCATCTATCGCACAAGCCGTTTCTTCGCTGTAGTTTCTATTTTCACCATATTCCGTGCCCAAAAATAAGGAAGTGCTCTTCTTCCCAAATGTGAGGGGCCCAAGTTTTTCACTCATTCCATATGTGCAAACCATATTGCGGATTAGTTCCGATGCATGCTCAAGATCATTTTGAGCACCCGTAGAAATATCCCCAAAAACAATTTCCTCGGCAACCCTGCCGCCCAGAAGAATGGCAACCTGATCCAAAAGTTCATTCCTGGTAGCCAAAAATTTTTCTTTTTCCGGAACCTGCAGAGTGTATCCCAGAGCACCTATTCCTCTGGGAATGATGGAAACTTTGTGAACCGGCTCACCCGTTGGGACAAGCTCTGCTATCAGTGTGTGACCTGATTCATGAAAGGCCACACGGTGTTTTTCTTCCGGGCTCAGGGTGCTGTTTTTCTTTTCCGGCCCGGCAATGACCCTGTCTATGGCTGCCTCAAAATCTTTGGTGCCAATGGCCTCCTGGTTTGTCCGCGCGGCCAGAATAGCCGCCTCATTGGCTACATTGGCAAGATCTGCTCCCACAAAACCCGGCGTTCTTCTGGCTATAATTTCAAGGTTTATGTCAGTGGCAAGTTTTAACTCAGTGGTATGGATCTTTAAGATTTCCAGTCTGCCTTTCAGGTCTGGTTTGTCAACCACAATCTGGCGGTCAAATCTTCCTGGACGCAGCAGGGCCTTATCTAAGATCTCAGGCCGGTTAGTAGCTGATAAAACCACGACACCCTTGCTTGTATCAAAACCATCCATTTCCACCAAAAGTTGATTTAAAGTCTGTTCCCTTTCATCATGGCCGCCCATGACCATGGGGCCACCGCGCTGCCGCCCTATAGCATCCAGTTCGTCAATAAAAATAATACAGGGAGCCTTTGACCTGGCCTGCTCAAAAAGATCACGAACTCTGGCCGCACCCACACCTACAAACATTTCGACAAAATCCGAGCCGCTTATATTAAAAAAAGGCACTCCTGCCTCCCCTGAAACAGCGCGGGCCAGCAATGTTTTGCCTGTGCCGGGAGGCCCCACCAGAAGCACTCCTTTGGGCATGTGCCCTCCCAATCGTTGAAAATGTTCGGGGTTGCGCAAAAATTCGATGACCTCCCCGAGTTCCTGTTTGGCTTCGTCAACGCCGGCAGCATCTTTAAAAGAGACCTTTTGCTCAGTTTCTGCGTGGATACGGGCCTTGTTTTTGCCGATATTCAGAAAATTCATCCCGGCAGAGCCCATCTTGTTGGAAAAAAAACTCCATAATAGAAAAATCGCGGCAAAGGGGATTATCCAGGCAAATAAGAGATCGCGTAAGAAGTGGCTTTCTATAGCTACATTATATTTGACGCCGTGATTTTCCAGATCCTTGGCCAGTTCGGCGTTATAGAGCGGAACAGTGATGAAACGGCGAAGTTTATTGGTTTTTTGATCCATTAACTTCAATGTTCCGGTAATGACTTTTTCCCTGATGACGCACTCAGAAATCTGGTTGGTTTTCAGATAGTTTTGAAATTCACTATAGGGAATTTGTTCTTTTTTTACAGCTATTGCCGATTGGAAGAAATACAACAGGGTAATCATAATAATGAAATACCAGATAGAAAAATGGCCTTGTTTTTGCCAGAATTTTTTTTCTGCCGGCTTATTAACATCAATTTCCGATTTTTTGGGACTAATATTAAATTTTATTTTCCCCATAATTTTTCTCCCAATTTTCCATAAATTTTCTTCTAACTCTAATGACGCAGTGTGATGTTTTCAAGGCAAAACCTTGGCACCTTCTGCCCATCTTGATCTGATATATGCCATGATTTTTTTGGCTGATTCATGAGAGGAAAAGAGATCTGAAGCAAGTTCAAGCTCAGGGTTTCCAGGTGCTTCATAGGGTGTTGAGATACCCGGCATTTGCCCTTTTAACTTGCCCTGGCCGGCCCTTTTATACAGGTTTTTTTCAACAGCCTGATTTTGACGTAATGTCTCGCGCATTTTGCATATTTCAAGTGGGCATTTCACATAAATTTCAGC
>JASFBJ010000279.1 GCA_030149585.1 Desulfobacterales bacterium
ATGGAAATGTAAAGGGCGTCCCCAAATCTACACCTTGTCTGATTGCCTAATTTGTCTTCTTTTCAGCGACTTCTTTTTTTTTAAGCATGACAAAGTGTTCGTCCATAAGGTCAATGGTTTGAATAGTGCCCTCGATGAATTTTCTTTCTCCGAACAAATTGATGAGCCAAAAGCCCTGGCCTTCGGATTCTATCTGGGCTACATCTTTCATAATTTCCTTTTCTTCATTTCCCGAATTCATATACACAGTGCTCAAGCACATGTTTTTCTCCTGATTTATTAGGTTATCGGTCAACGTATTATCAGTAAGCCTCTTTTGAAATTTTCCCTCTATTCTTTTAATAAATTATCCAGGACCTTCCCTGCTGCATCAAAGGCCTCTTTATTGCCGATGGATTGGCCTTTGAAACAGGCCTCAAATACAAAAAGGTCATTTGGAATAAGTCCAATGGTTTCAATATCCTTGATTTTGAGTTTGCTTTCCAGCTCATGAGCAATTTCTTCTGAACCTATTTTATTTAAGACAGCGACGACCGGTTTGTCCATCCCGGAAGCAATCTCTTTTATCTTCTCAGCCACAGTTATGGATTCAAACGATGGCTCAACCACAAGAAGTACCTTGTCAATGCCTTCATCAATTCCTCGCCCAAAATGCTCTACACCTGCTTCCATATCGATAAACGCGATTTCATTATTATAAAGGCGAAGTTTTTTCAAAAATTCCCGGTTTAATACCCCCATTGGGCAGGCACATCCTTCAAGGGCATGAAGAATCTTCCCTATGCTAACCAGCATCAGTCCGTTTTTTTTGACTATATGCTCTGAAGAAATATCCTTAATGGAAAGATGATTTTGCGCTAATATATTTGGATTTCTCATCTTCTCTTTTAATTTTTTCTTTCCTCCTATAAGTTCCATAAGCGGAACAGGTGGCTTTTCAAAACCAAGCATCTTGAAAAGCCCGGAATTTGATTCATCTGAATCTACTACAAGAACACTAAGTCCCCTGGCTATGGCCTGATTGGCCAGCAAGCTGGTTAAAACACTTTTTCCACTTCCACCTTTTCCGCAAACCGATATTTTCATCTATTTATCTCCTTGTGATATTGGCTCTACATTTGTTATTTTTCATATTCTAAAGACATCGCGAACAAAACCCTTATTTTAACATAAAAACAATATTGCATAAGTCAAGAGAGGTTAAAATTGTTCTTTTATTAATTTTAAAAATCCTCATTTTGTTGCTATCAAACCCTGCCTAACATTAAATCAGGAACTTCAAATATCGATAATTGGTAGATAAATCAATAAGATGTGTCAATTAGGATAGTATGTCTTTTTCCGGCACAGATAATGCTTTAAGTATTTTCTTATTAAGTGATTTTGATCAAAAAATTATAAAGGCAGATTGAAAATATAAACCAGAAATTTTTGTTTTAACAAATAAAAAAAGAGGGGGTGATAAGATTTAACCGGCTTAATTATAAAAGTACACGGAAAAAATAATTTAAAAAAAGGAGGCAATAATGCCTAGTTTTGTCATTGATGAAAAATGTGATGGTTGTAAGGGCGGGGACAAAACTGCATGCATGTACATTTGTCCTAATGATTTAATGGTGCTGGATGCAGACAGAATGAAAGCCTATAACATGGAACCGGATATGTGCTGGGAATGTTATAATTGTGTAAAAATATGTCCAACCCAGGCCATAGAGGTGCGGGGTTATTCAGATTTTTGTCCGCTTGGAGCAAGCGTTGTGCCAATGCGGGGGTCTGAAGACATTATGTGGACAGTTAAGTTTAGAGGCGGCACGATCAAGCGATTCAAATTCCCCATCAGAACTACACCGGAAGGAGAGGCCAAACCCGATGGTGGTTTTGGCGCTGGATCTGGAAAATTGGATGATCAGCTTCTGTATACAGAACCGGCATCCTTGAAAGCCGATAAACTTTGGACACTATGAGATTAAAGGAGGTGACGAATTATGCAAGAATTCAAGACTGTCGAGGTTACTACTGATTTTTTGGTTATCGGTGCGGGAATGGCCGGAGCAGGCGCAGCCGTTGAAGGCGGATATTGGGCCAAAGAAAATAATCTAAAAATTACCGTGGTGGATAAGGCGGCAATGGAGCGAAGTGGCGCTGTTGGAATGGGCCTTTCCGCTATCAACCAATACCAGGGTGAAAACAGCCCTGTCGATTATCTCAGCTATGTTCGACAGGATCTAATGGGGCTTTGCCGGGACGATCTGGTCATGGATATTTCCAGACATGTCAATGGCTCGGTTCACATGTTTGAGGGATACGGACTTCCAATTTGGAAAGATGGGGATGGAAATTATGTTCATGAGGGCCGATGGCAACTTATGATCAACGGTGAATCTTATAAGGCCATCGTTGCTGAGGCCGCTAAAAACGCTGTTGGCATGGATAACGTTATCGAACGTGTATTTGTGCTTCGCCTTTTGCTTGACAAGAACGATAAAAATAAAGTTGCGGGCGCCATCGGGTTCAGCGTAAGAGATCCCGAAATATACGTGTTTAAATTTAAGTCATGCCTTGTGTGCTCCGGCGGAGCTGTTCATGTCTTTAAGCCGCGATCAACTGGCGAAGGTTTGGGCAGGGCATGGTATCCACCCTGGAACGCAGGATCCAGTTCATACCTGACTACTACAGCCGGTGCTGAAATGACTTCTCAGGAAGTTGTTTTCATTCCAGGAAGGTATAAAGATGCCTATGGCCCGGTTGGGGCATGGTTCTTGCTATTCAAGGCAGCGGCAACTTCAGCCACTGGTTATAACTACATGGCCGAAGGTTTGGCTGAAGGTGGTGAACTTCACAACTGGCCGCCTTATGGGAAGGTTAAGCCGATCCCAACCTGTCTTAGAAACCATCTGATGATGATTGAAATGTATCAGAAGGGTGATGGCCCCATTTTTATTCATACTGACAAGGCTATTGCCAAAATTGCCGAACAGGCACCGGATAAAAAAACGTATAAAAAAGAAATGAAGAAACTTGAGGCCGAGGCATGGGAGGATTTCCTTGATATGACCATCAGTCAGGCGATTCTCTGGGCCTCAAAGGATGTATTCCCGGAGGAAGGACCTTCCGAAATCCAGCCGTCTGAACCTTATTTTATCGGTTCTCACTCCGGTGCTTCAGGTGCATGGTGCAGTGGACCCGAAGATATCCAGACCGAAGAATCCAGGAAGGAGTATTTCTGGGGGTATAACCGTATGACCACTGTAAAAGGTCTGTTTGCAGCCGGAGACGGCGTTGGGCTGTCAAGTCACAAGTTCTCTTCGGGTTCTTTTACCGAGGGACGGATTGCAGCAAAAGCGGCTATAAAGTACTGTGTAGAAAACCCGGAAATGCCTGAATTTGATTCTGCAGAGATAGATAAGCTCAAGGAAGAAATTTTGCTTCCGCTCAAACATTATGACAAATATACTGGTTACACCACCTTGGGTACGACCACGAAAAAGTATGATCTACCCGTGGAAGAAGTCAACCCAAATTATATTACACCTAAAATGGCCATATTTCGTCTCAACAAGATCATGGATGAATACGTAGCCGGCTGGGGCACACAGTATACCTGCAGCGCGATTACGCTGAATATCGCTCTTGATCTGCTAAAACTCCTCAAAGAGGACCTCTCCAAACTCGCCGCCCGGAATCTCCATGAACTGATGCGGTGCTGGGAAAATGTCCATAGGACTCAGATTGCTGAAGCCCATACCCGGCATAAACTGTTCCGTGAGGAAACCAGATGGCCTGGCTACTATTACCGTTCAGATTTCCGAAAGATGGATGAAAATAAATGGGGAAAGGTATTTGCAAACTCTGTTTATGATGCTGAAAAAGATGAGTTCACGATGCTCACAAGGCCCTTAATACATCTTGCGGATATAAAAGAAGTCGTTGGTATGTAAGTTTTGTAATTAACCCCCAGGTGCTTGATGCAAGGTGACCTGGGGGTTATATTATTTTCTAATCGAGCATTTGATGTTTTCGCCCAATTAAAGGAGTTTTAAAATGATAGGAACTAACAAAGAAAAAGATATGATTGAGCGAGTAACAAGTATCTATGTTGCGGTTTTCCCAATACCGGTCAGCGATGATCAAAGGACAGAGGTAATATTGGCCGGGCTTAAAAAAGATCCGGAAAATCCAAATAAGTCAATTGTCCAGGCAACTGTTGAGACTCATATAAGTGCAGTAGATAATTTGGTCGCTCTATGTGATGAGATTGTAGATGAACAAACGGAAATAGAATCTTATCGGTTGTTGAAGTTTGATCAAGACGGAATCCATACTCTTAATCCTGATGACTTCCGGATTTTTGAGCGAAAATTTATGAATGTTCGGTGGAACATCTGTTAATATAAAAAATTTCTTGGCAAGATATCTGTGTAATGCCATGCAGATATCCTCCAATGGCAGTCGCATAAGCCGGCATCCTTATGTGGCTGCCAACTTATTAATGATATTATATTTTTATATTTTAAAACAAACATAGTTCGACAAAATCTGAAAACCGAGGACCCGAAATATTATAATCCAGACTACACCCTGTCCAATTTTCAATTTATTGAGAATTGCCGACAGGAAAATAGTTTCTATTGAAGAGAGATATATATGAGTATTTCAAATAAGTTGCAATTCGATATAATGTCTGAAGCAGAGCTTAACCCTGTTTTGGAACTCCTTCAGGGAGGTGATCCA
>JASFBJ010000280.1 GCA_030149585.1 Desulfobacterales bacterium
TCTTTTTTAAGAGCAACTTTCTGCACGGCAAGATCAGCGGCAAAAAGATCAAAATTGTCCGTGGATAGCTCGGGTTTGCTGAGCTTGAATTCCGGTTTGAGCAGATCCGTTTTTTTTAACGCAGGATCAAACAGTTCAAAGCGTTCAATAGCAATACGGCCATTGGGGGAGGTGAGAATATCATCCATGGGTAAAGCATGTCCCCAGCCCAAGGAAACCATGGTGTGTGGCGGCTGGTGGGCATAGGATTCAAACGAGTTGATCCAGATAGAGTGGGCCTGGGCCAGAGAAACCATTGAAAATAACGCCACAATTAAAAAAACACTAATTTTCTTCATATCTTACTCCTTTCAAATATATGTTATCGCTTCGTTATGATTAAAACCTGTAAACCACTTGCAGACCGACCTCTCCAGGATCGCTGTAGATAGTATAAAAGCCGCCGTAATACCCATCGGAATCATATTCCTTGTCAAAGAGGTTTTTACCATAGAGATAGACATCAAAATGTTCCGCTTCATAGCCGATTTTTGCATTGACTATCTCATAGGCGTCTCTTGAGTACTCATTTGCCTTGTCAAAATACATTTCTCCATAACCGATCAAATCTGCCCCGGCATAAAATCCGCTTTCATGCCGGTATTGGGCGCCGATGTTGAAGGTGTAGTCCGGTGCATAGGGATTTTTATTGCCCTTGTAATCGCCCAGCGCGTCTTCAAAACTGTCAAATTCAATATTGCAGTACCCGAAACCTGCCATAAATGTCAGACCCTCAGAGACTTTGGCCGTTACCTCCAGTTCCCCTCCCATGGCCGTTGCTTCCGCAGCATTGGTTGTATACGACAAAAAAGGTGAAACCGCTTCTTCCACCTGCATATCGGTAATGTCCATATAATAGACGGACCCGTTCAGCAGGATCCGTTTGTCCAGGAATGCGCTTTTTACGCCGATTTCATAGGACCACAATGTTTCCGCGTCATAGCTTACATATTGCGGATCTGCTGCAACCACGTTGAATCCGCCGGAACGATATCCTTTTGAAACGCTCGCATAGGTCATGATTGCAGGCGTAAACAGGTATTCCAGCGCTATTTTAGGAGAAATTTCATCCCATGAATCATCATGGCGTGTGCCGAGAACACGATCCTCGAATTCCATCTTCTGTTCTTCATAACGCAAACCTCCAACCAGATTGAGCCGTTGGGTCAGAAAATAGCTCAGTTGTCCGAAGGCGGCATACGCATCACCATCAAATTCACGATCGGTTGTGCTCACCATCATTGGCATATCAGATTTTACATCCATATTAACATCTCTATTGTCTTTGTCGTAGTAGAGACCGACAAGCCATTTCAATTTTCCCGAGGATGAATCCAATCGCAACTCTTGTGATAGCTTGCTGTGTTCACTGTCCTGAAAACCGTGCATCAGTGTTGCGCTGCTGAAATCAAAGTCAGCCACGGCATCTAAAGTGGTCATCTTTCTGGCGGTAACCGATGTCAGTCTGAGCGCATCATTGATATTGTACGTGATTTTCAGAGACTGCGCGTCATTGTCTGACTCTCTATATTGTTCAACGTTGGATGACACCTTGCGATCCTGTGGTACGGGAAGCCGGAACATGGCGGCGCCATTCTCTGTCAAATTCATACTGGCCCCACCATTGTCGTGGTTAAGCCGTGATACAATCAGCGACATATCAAGGTCATCGACGGGCGTGCAGCGAAGATGGGCCCGACCAAACCACCGCTCTCTGTCGTCCTCGGCATCCCCGGTAACCGTGTTTTCAACAAAACCATCCTTTTTGTAATATTGCCCAGCCATGCCGAAAAAAAGCTTGTCCTTTAAAATGGGCCCGCTCATGTTTAATGAGAACTCTTCTTTTTGCTTAACACCCGTTTCGCCGGACAGCAGCTTACCCCCTTGGGCGGATACTTTCCCCCTGAAGGTATTGTCCGGCTGCCTGGTGATGATATTGATCACCCTGTTTCCGTGTTTTTGCCATACAAGGTTCCCTGCGGACCGCGCAGCACCTCGATGCGCTCAATATCGAGAATCCCCTCTTCAAACCCCCAGCTTGACAATGTTGGAACACCGTCCACATACAGTCCTGTGGAAGTCGTAAAGGACATGCCCGATGCGGAAACGCCCCGCATTGTGGGCTGGCATACCATCATGCCGACACCGAAGATCATAAGATTGGGGACAAAATCGGCTATCTCCCACACTGATTCAATTTTTTTGTCCTCGATATCCTGCTCGCCAAACACAGTGATACTCACCGGCACTTCCTGGACATTTTCTTCCTGCTTTTGCGCAGTAACGGTCATAGTCTCCAGTTCATATTCCCCTCTATCCTTTTCTTCCTGAGCCGCTGCAAAAGGCGCTGAAAAGAAACTTGAAATTAACGCAACCGCAAATATCGCGGTCACAACACCTGCCTGTAAAAACCTTTTCTTTCCTTTTTCCATAGTTTTTCCTCCTTTAACGAGTTTTTTTCAAAGGCACTGGTATTTAAAATATTTTCTGTATAGCTAATCAAATAAGTCTTACTCAATTTTAAAGATGGTAAATCAGGATATGGGGAATTGGAGTCTATTTAGCCGTCAACAGGGTCCAGATTCCTATTCCGATAAAACCTATTCCTGAAACTACCTTTATAGTTCTTGCTGAAACAAACCTGTCCAGTTCAGAGCCGATAATAACCGCGGAAAAAGTGGCCAGGGTCAATGCGCTTGAAGCTGCTGCCAGGATACCCCAGCGGTTTATTTCCTTGTTAATGAAAAAACCCGCTTTTACCGTTTTTTATAACAAAAGAGTCCTTTAAGCATGAAACCTTGCTCTTTATAGTTCCCGAAAGACAAAAAGCAAAACCAAAGACCGGGGCGTCTCCCTCATATTCCATGACTGGTTCCCGAGGTTCATAATCCAGAATGCCCAGGCGAATCCCGGAACAAAACCTGATCTCTCTGAATGATCCCACGCCGAGAGCTTCTGGTATTTTCAGGCTAATTTCGCGAGGTTTACGATTCAAGAGACCATCCGTTACAGGCAGTTTAATGGGACTGCCTGTCTTGTTTTTTATCGAAATATTATTGCTCATTACTGTCTTTATATCCGGTTAAAATGTTCACATAGTTGAATGGTTGAATCGTAAAAGACATCAAAAGCCAACCCTTTGTCCCTCAATTTTTGACAATTATTTGAATACCCAAATTCAGAGGTTTTCCTCAAACTCAAGGTTATAATTGCTCCTGTTTAAAAAACAAAAAAGGCGCAACCTGGCTGTTTTCATAATCCAAGTTACGCCTTCACTTTCTCCCACTCGATTAAGATAGAAAACCGTAAGACATCCCTTCAATGTTTGATGCTACAAAACAATTTAAGTATTCCTAACAAACGAGAAGTTCTATGTCAAGGGTTTTTTGCAACTGGTACTCAGGTTCAAGGTTCAACGGTTCACGGTTGGGGAGCGATGAAAAATTAACATTTTAAAAATATTGAGGCTTGTCGAGCAGCATCTGTCTGCCGTCGCACGGGAAGGCGTGAATTGTCTCGAAAAGTTTACCGTCTGACAAAGTGGCCGGGAGCAATCTGCCAACTATCGTCAATTTTATATTCTGCAAAGAATTCAAAGGCAGATCCTTCATCCCTACCTGTGCGTCGCACGCAGACAGGGCTGGTAAAATACATACCTCGAAATTGTGGGGCCGCCTGTTAAAAGGTAAATCCCTCCGGAAAGACAGTGGGCAGGTAAGAAAAAACACAGATGATCCGGAATTTTTGTATTCTCTGGCGGGGGAAATTGGAGCGAAAGTTTCCAAAAATATTAATCTAATTTCAAACTTTCTCCTACAAGTTCAAGCGCTTCATTTATCCATTTTATGTCAAACCTCAAACCAGCATCTATTAGCGATTCTATAAGTGGCGCTGCTTTTGGAATATAGCTTCTTTTCTTCGCAAGAAGGATGATACCCACTGTTCCACGCAAAGGGATGCCAAGACTCCGAGCGCACTTACGCGCAGATAAATCATCAAGAATTGCCTCATATTCAGGATGAGATAATGCCCATGATAAAACCTCTGATTCTCCTTTCCCCAGGTCCCACCCGGCAATAGCAGGTTCGATAGTTGTGTCACTTTGTGCCATTGTCACCTTTGGAGATGTCAGAAAGGCTTCCAGGGTCGGCGCTTCCTCTTTATATTTCAGTATTTCATTTACCACGCCTTTTGGGACAACAAGGATATCGCAAAGATCAGTTAGGAGTCTGAGACGACCTATGTGTTTCAGGAGTATAAGAGGTGATGCATTACAAACCCACTGGTCAGACACGATCGAGTTCCTCTCTTATTTCTTTTATTGTATATTGAAAGGGGGAAACTCCATATTTGGAAAGTGAAAATATGAATTTCGTCCTTGAGAGTCCAGCTATTTCAGCAGCTTTCTCCTGGGATATTATCCCCATTTCATACCATTTTGCTGCTGCTGCAAGACGCAACTCCTTAGACAAACCCTCATGATCCTGCTTCAGCGCTGAAAATGCCCCCTCAGGCATTTCTACTTCTAATAATACAGACATTGATGCCCTCCTACATCTTTTAATTTCTTTTTCTTATAGCTGAAAATTCGTATTATTGCAAGAATCCATGCTCATTTATTAGAAAATGGAGGAAATCACTTCCCGCAGGTTTGAGTAAGGCTGGAGACCCAACTCCTCCGTTGGG
>JASFBJ010000072.1 GCA_030149585.1 Desulfobacterales bacterium
CTTAGCAGGGTGAGGCAAGTTCTATGTTTGCCCCTTTTAGGATAAGCGGCTTGCAAAGTTCAGACGGTTTTCTCTTATTTTATGACCACATTCCCAGACTTGCGTGAATAATAATCCTTTACTCTTTTTAATACGGAAAAGGTTTGGCAACTCTCGTCAAAGCAGGGAATTCCCAGGGAAGTATAGTGGTAACGAGCAGTTATTCTGCCAACTTCTATATCACTATGGGCTGGGTCAGAGGCTATTTCCGGCATTATAATGGCTAAGGGTTTGCCGGTTTTGCGGCGAATTTCAACTGCTGCACGGGCAATGGCAGTGTGATACTCTATGGGCGGGCCATCAGCCGAAGATTGGGCTTTTAAGGCATTTATAATATAAAACAGCATCTGGTAAAGAAGCAAAAACTGAACATCATCCTGATCTGCCATGATTTTAAGCATTGGGATAAGTGCCTTTGGCGGCAGCATTGGATTTGCAAGGTCAATTGGGTTGCCTGCCACGCCGCCTGAGGGGGGAAGATATTTTTGAATTTTCTCAAGACTTTCAGGATTAAGTTTTGGAATAATAAAACCGTAATCAGAGGCTGCATCAAGGGCTTCAACGCAGCGCAGGCCGCCTCCGGCCAAAACTCCAGCATTATTTCCGCTAAAGGTTTCCAGACACTGAAAGGCCATTAGACATTCCACCAGATCTTTTGTGTCTCTGGCTGCCACAGCCCCGGCCGCTTTAATGGCCGCCGGCCAGATCAAACTTGATCCAGCCATGGAACCTGTATGGCCCATGGTACCACGCCGGCCCTGATTCGTGAGCCCGCCTTTTAAAATCACAACCGGTTTTTTGCGGGCACAGGATTTCAAAGCCTTAAAAAATGCCCTTCCATTATTTATTCCCTCAATATAAGCTCCAATAACTTTGGTTTCAGGGTCTTGTTCAAAATATCGCAAGAGCTCCACGGCTTCGATGTCGCAGCCATTACCATAACTGACCATCACTGAAAAATAAACATTTCTGCCACGGGCCATATATGCAACATCACAGGCTCCGCCTCCACTTTGAGAGATAAAACCGACCTCACCGGCTTTTTTTGAAAAATCAACGCCCGGCAAAAGGGTCAAACCCACTTTCGGCGAATAAATTCCAAAACAATTTGGGCCAATAATTCTGATTTTATGCTGCCTGGTGATTTCAACCAGCTCTTCCTCCATTTTTTTCCCCTGATCTCCAGACTCTCTGAAACCGGAGGTGATGATCTGAACCCCTTTAACGCCTTTGGCTGCACAAGCTTTAACAGCGTCTATTACAAATCGATCAGGAACAGTGATAACTGCCAGATCAATTGCATCAGGGATATCCGTAATAGTCGGCCAGGCCTTGAGCCCCTGTATTTCATCTTCTTTAATATTAACTGGATAAAGTTTTCCCTTGAAGCCGTAATCTATCAATGCTCGTAGATAGATCCCTCCAAATTTGACAGGATTAGAGGAAGCCCCGATAACCGCTAAACTGCGCGGTTTAAAAATATGCTCGTGAGCTGAAAAATCGCTGTTTATCATCTTATTTTACCTTTGCCATTAAATAATAATAATAATAATAAATAAACCGGTTCAAGTCAATTATCCATTTTTTTTAGCTGTTTTAAAGCCCTTTTAGCTGCCCTGCCAGGATTTTTATATTTAACTGCTCTGCTAAAAGCTTTTTTAGCTGAAATCAGGTCATTCATATTCCAGGCCGCATATCCCATCATCAGCCATGCCTGCCCGGCTGTTGTTTTATCAAATTCAGCCGCCTCTTGATAGGCTGCCATGGCTGATTGATATTTTTCCATCTCATAAAGAAGATTTCCCTTTTGCATTAAAAGTTCCTGATTCTTAAATTTTTCCAATCCTTTTTCTATCCATTGCAATGCTTTGGAATAGTTCTGCAAACTTTGCAAACTTTGGGCAATTCTTTTGATAATTGCAGGTTCAAGACCATCAGCTAAAATATTTTCATAGCAGATGGCAGCCTGTTTTGGGATACCAAGCATAAGGTTCAAATCAGCCTTTAATTTTTGCTCATCTCTGGATAAAGGCTTTATATATTCATAAACTGTTAATGCCACCAGTGCCTTTTGCTGATGATTTTGCGCAAGATGGAGATGGACCAGACCTTTCCACCATTTTTGCTGCAAAGGGTCTTTTTTCGTAAGATCCGTCAGATATTCAAGCGCTCTTTTTTGCATACCCAGTTCCAGATATTGCTGAAGCAAAATCTCCTGCCAGTTAAGCTGTTTGGAACCAGTTGTTTTTTCAGCAAGATTTATAATATGGGGTAAAGCTTTGTAAGGCTTTTTAAGCGCAAGATAAACCTGAACCAGAGCCTCTTGCCATATCAGCTTAAAAGGTTTTGGATCTAAGGCTAAAAGTTCTTTAAAAATATTCAGAGCTTTTTGATAATCATTGCCGGTCATAAAAGAGATTGCACTGTAATATAATAATTCCGGCTTTTTCTCTTTTAAAGTTGCATACCCCGTTTTATAACCCATGGCAAAACATTCACCTGCTTTTAAAAAACGATCTAATTCATAATTGCATCTGGCCAGATTAATCCAGGCTGGGGAAAAATCCGGATTTTTTTTAACAACTGTCTGATATGAGACAGCAGCCTTGTCAAGGGCATTATTTAAAAAATAAAAATTACCCAGATTAAAGTCGACAAGAAAATGATAATAACTCCTTAAATTATTTTTGGCTCTCTTTTTTTTTAACCTCTCTTTATTGCGAAATTTTTCCAGAACTTCTATAGCCTGGTCAATTTTTTTTTGCCCTGCCAGTTGCTGTGCCTTATAAAGCGCTATCTGAGACCCAATCGGAATCTTTTCACCGGCATTGACCGATTTTGGCCCTTCAAATAAAAATAAACTCCAAATCAGGCAAATAATAATTAAAAAAGATATTTTTCCAATCATTTTTATTCCAGCTCAAATCGAATAGTGGTTATAACCCTGGTTTTGACAGGCTGGCCCTCAATCCTTCCTGATGAAAAGCGCCAGGCCGCAATACAGCGAATCACACTCTGGTCAAAAATATTTTTCGGAATGGCCTGTAAAATCTGAATATCGCGCACTGTTCCCTGCTCAGTAACTATAAATTGTACTTTTACAAAACCTTGAATTCCCCGCCGTTTTGCATTTAATGGATAAAAAGGCGGTCCCTGCACTAGTGGGGTCAGCGGGTTATCAAGTTCGTTAACCCCGTAAAAATTTTTAAACTGAGGAATGAGCGCTGGCGATGTCGCCATTGGCAAAACCGGAATTATTCCAGGGCCGGCAGGCAGTTTGGGATTAATTTGAAATGGCAGAGAGGGCATTTTAGGAAGCGGTTGTTTTTGAAAAACTTTGGGAACAACTCTTTTTTTTAGGGGTTTTGTTTTTTTTACAGGTTTTATAATCTGCTTGTGTTTAACTTTTGAATCTTTTTTTTTAATCCTGACCAGATTAACCTGATTGCCGAAAATATGATCTTCAGGTTTATGTATTTCTTTTTTTACAAGAGCAGGCATTAAACCAAAAAGAACAAAGTTGATCAAAACAGAGAAAATAATCGCCATAATAACAGGAAACAAAGATCGGCGTTTAAAGGATATGCTGAAATCGTTATGAATCATAATGTATTATAATAAAAATGAAGTTATAAATTTGAAAGAGCGCTATTTTGGTAAACTGGCGGCAATGGATACCTTTTTAGCGCCGGCCAGCTTGCAATGATCCATTACTGAAATAGCCACTCCGGTTTGACTCTCTTTATCAGCTATAATGATAATCCCACCTTCTGGATTTTCAGCCATGGCACGTTCAATATTTGCACGCAAAGCTCTTATATCAATCTCTCTTTTATCCATAAAAACACGGTTATCTTTTGTAATACCAATTAAAATATTTGATTTTTCCTTACTCACCGCAGTAGCTGCCGCAGGTCGGCTGATATCCACACCGGTTTCTTTGACAACGCTGGTGGTAACCAGAAAAAAAATCAGCAGGATAAATACCATATCAATTAAAGGCGACATATTTAATTCCAGAGGCTGTTTTTTTGCCTTGCGGGCGGCTGTAATGTTCAGCATTTTTTTTATCTGCTTTCATAATGGTAGAAAATATTATCAGCAAAGATTTTAATAAAAAAATCACACATACCTTTGCAGATAGATTCCAACAGAAGAAATCCGGTTCTGCAAAATATTTGCCCTTTGGACCAGTAAATTCCTGAAATAAAAGCCGGGGATAGCAACCAGCAACCCGGTCTGGGTAGTTATCAAAGCTTCAGAAATGCCACCGGCCATTGCTTTGGCATTGCCTGTGCCAAAAAACGACATAGAATCAAAAGTGGTGATCATACCGGTAACCGTACCCAAAAGTCCCAGCAGAGGGGCTATGGCTGCAAGAGAACCTATAATGGCAAGATAGCGATTCAAAGAAGATGTAAGAATCAGGACAGTTTCATCCAAAATATAACTGTCAATACAGGCTTTATGAGAACGCCGTTTTAAAAATTCAGTGACAAGATAGGCAATTGCTCCTTTATACTGCTTTGGATCAGGAATAATGCCGGATTTTAGAAAGTCTCCGGCCATTTTGCGGCTGATATTTTTACGATAAAGCTGTCTGAAAAAAAAAGCCCGGTTAATAATAAGCCCCCACATCAAAAGTGAAATAATTATCAGCGGTAACATCACAATACCACCCGCCAGGATATACTCTTCAAGATTTAAAAAATAATTTTGCAAATAAATTATCATGAATTTTCTTTTGCCTTAAAAATTAAATTAACCAGGGTTACCCCTTTTTCTTCCATTTTAGCTATCAAATTTTCAGCTTTTCTGGATAAAATGGTGTGGCAAAGCATAATCGGAATTGCCACAGTCAGACCGAGCATGGTGGTTACGAGAGCCTCGGAAATTCCACCTGACATAGTCCGGGGATTGCCGGTGCCAAAAAAAGTAATGGCCTGAAAAGTGTTGATCATTCCGGTCACCGTACCTAAAAGACCTAGTAAGGGGGCAATCGCTGCCAGCATCCCAAGCGTTGACATAAACCGTTCCAGTGGTGGTATTTCACGCAAAATTGTTTCCTGGAGCGCATTTTCAATATCAATTCGCTCAGCGTCTTTAAAATTTATGCCTGCCAATAAAACCTTGCCTAAAGGTCGTTTATGATATTTATCGCAAAGTTCCCTGCACTTTGTCCATTTCCCCTGCATGATCAAATTATCAATTTTACCCATAAGTTTTTCAGGATTCATATCTTTTCGAATCAGATAAAAAAAACGTTCCAGAATAATTAAAACTGCTAAAATAAAAATTCCTATAATTGGCCAGACAATGGGGCCGCCCTTTGGAATCTGCTCAAAAAGACTAAGCTTATGAGTCAGCTGCCGCAAGGCAGCACCTCTGGAAATATCAATGGGAACTGTATCAGATTGGCCGTCCATATATTTATTAATTTTTTTGCAAAGCTGGCTTGAAGGCAGTTTTGAAAGGGCAAATAAACGTTGGCTATTATCTGAATAGAGCAAAAATCCGCTTTCATCAGGGCTTTGGTAGGCAGCGGTAAAATTTCCAAGCATTAAAATATCTGCCGTAATTTCAATCCCTTTTCGATCAACTATCTGATTGCGAAGCATTTTAACTTCGCCTTCTGCCTGAATCTCCTGAAAAAGCAGCTCAAACATTTTTTCAATATCCGCCATACCAGGAAAACTATTCTGAGTGAGCAGCGAGGTCAGGCTTTTTCGGCGGTCAGGAAATATAATGCTTTGAGGGCTTTGAAGAAGTAAAGTATCAAGTTCTCTGGCATTGACTTTAACCAGACCGGCAAGTTCTTTGACTACAGCATCAATTTCAGCCAGACTGGCGCTTATTTTAATTTCTTCCTTTTTAAGCAGGTCAAGCTCGCTTAGCAGTTGTTTATTATTCTTTTGAAATTCTTTATTTTGTTTTTTGAGTTTAGCAATCGCCATTTGAAGAGAATTTTTATCAGCCAATATTTTTTTCTGATTTTCCAATGCCTCCTGTTGAGCCATTTTTTTCTCAGCAGCAGCCTTTTCAAGCAAAGCTGTTCTTTTTTCCCTGGCTATTTCCACACTGATTCGCATATCCTTAGCCCAAAGTCCGCCTGGAATCAAAAAGAATAAAAGTATCAGGCAGGCTGAAAATCTAATTATCATTTTAATGCCATCCTTCCCAGCGGCAGACTGATAATTTTTGCTGACTGTCTCTTCTCAGCAATTTCAATAGCTGTATTTATAGACCGGTTTTGCTGCTTTGGCAAAATCATCCAGCTATTTTCCGCTGAATCATAATATCCGGTTTGCTTTTTATCAGGAGATTGGAAAAAAATGGAAATTCGACCCAAACGAAAAATATTCGCTATAATTTCCTTATTTTTAATCATGATTTTATCCTGGTAAACTTCCACACTATTACCGTATTCAGCTTCAATAAAAAGCGTTTCCATAGTTTTTCTAAACTTTTCACTCTGGCTTATCCGGGGATCTGCTAAAATTTTATGCAAGGTTTTCAACCTGTTTTGCCTTTCAGTTTTTAAAAATGGCAAATCATTATCAAGCATTTCATTCAATCTTTGATCCACCTTATTCAAAAAGGGCAGTAATTGATCGGCAATCCTTTGAATTTCAAGTACCCTGCCTGAAAGATCAGCCACGATATTTTTTTTAGCAGTCACTTTAGATAAAAGGTCATCTTGCAGGGCGCCAAGAACCGCCTGCTCTGCCATTAGGGCTTTATAGCGCGCCTTTAACTTTTCTTGCGCCATAGCCCATTTATCAGTTTTTTTCTGACTGGATTGACGAATTTTAATTGCATCTGATATCGGCTTTTTAACCTTGTCCGGAAAATCTTCGGCAAAGGCGCTAGCGGCAAAACCAGCTATCACCAGCCAGATTATCCATAAATAAAAATTTTTTTGATTTTTCATATTTTGATCCTTTTAAGAGTTTTCGTTCATTAAAAATCAATCAATTATTGAAACATTCTGGAATAAATTCTAAATGGTTTTAAATGGATAAAGGTTTTGAGTCTGTGATTTTTTGATATTTGGCCGGCACCGGGGTAATTCGCGGATAACCTCCAAGAGGAGTTGTATCCACTAAAATTTTGCACCCATAAATTTTTTCCAAAATTGTATAGGTCAAAACCTTTGCAGTTGGTCCTATCTTTACTATCCGGCCCTTATTCATTAAAAGAATAGTATCAGCATACATTGCTGCAAGATTTACATCATGAGAAACCATTATAACCGTCATTTTTTTTTCAGTTTTTAATTTCTCCATCAGATCCATAATCTTGACCTGATGAGCAATATCAAGTGAGGCTGTGGGTTCATCCAGAAGTATAATTTGCGGTTCCTGACAAATTGCCCTGGCAATAATAACACGCTGCTGTTCTCCGCCGCTTAACTGGTCTGCCTTACGGTGGGCAAGGGCTTCTACGCTAGTAAAAGCCATAGCTTTATAGGCCAGATCCAGGTCATACTGATTTTCCAGAGCCAGTATTCCATGATGGGGTGAGCGGCCCATTAAAACAACTTCCAGTACTGTAAATGGAAAGGTGATTTCCACTGACTGGGGAACATAGGAAATTTTTTTGGCCAGGTTTTTAGGAGTGTATTGTTTTAAATTTTGTCCTGAAATATCAATCTGTCCGGATAAAGGTTTTAATATTCCAGCCAGAATCTTTATCAATGTGGTTTTACCGGAGCCGTTAGGACCGATAATCGTAAAAAAATTACCTGAAGGAATATCAAAAGAAAGCTCTTTTAAAACAGCAAGCCGGCTATAATGATAATTCAGTTTATTAACTTTAACGGCAAAACTCATCGACTCGACCTTTTTAACAGATAGATAAAAAGCGGAGCCCCAATAAGAGCAGTTATTACACCGGCCGGCATTTCCCCCTGTTCCGGCAGGGTTCTTGCCAATAGATCGCAGAAAACCATAAAAGCGCCACCGCCCAATATACAGGCCGGCACCAGTACGCGGTGATCCGGCCCCAGAATAATTCTTAAAAGATGGGGCATAACCAATCCAACAAACCCCAGCAGACCGCAATAGCTAACTGTGCTGCTGACCATTAAGCTGGTTATTACCAGTAAAATAAGAATTACCAGCTTTATATTAACCCCCATTGCACGGGCCTGTTCCTGACCCATCAGCAAAAGGTTCATGACATTTGAGTAATAAAAAATAATTATAAAACAGGGTATAAGTACCATTGCCAGACTGAAAGTCTGGTCTAAATCAGCAACCGACAAATCCCCCATGAGCCAAAAAATTATATTATGAAGGCGGGAATCCTGTGTCATGGAGATTAAAAACATAATTACCGCTGAACAAAATGCATTAACCATTACGCCGGAAAGCAGCAGAGAATCCTTTTTAAGAATTGTTTTATCAGATGCCATTACCAAAATAAGCAAAAGAGTCGCCATGCTTCCTGCAAAGGCAAGCAGGCTGACACCCGGGAAACGGGATAGTCCCAGCAAAATACCAATAATGGCTCCAATTGCAGCGCCTCCTGATATCCCTAAAATATAGGGTTCAGCCAATGGGTTTCGTAAAATAGCCTGGAAAACCAGCCCCCCCAAAGAGAGAGTAGCTCCAACAAGAGCCGCCAGTAATACGCGTGGCAGCCTGATTTGCCAAATAATGGCAGGCAGCATACTCTCATTTATTTCAGATTTAAAAATAATCTTGATAAGTGCCAAAAAATCAATACCCGTGGAACCACAGGCCAGTCCCAAAAAAGAGATTCCTGCCAAAATAATCAATAAAATCAGGCTTACCACTAATATGCGTTTGGGTAAATTCAGCTTGGCTTTTTTCACTTGATATTCTCAAATAGTTCAGGATGAAGTAATTTTGCCAAAAGTTCCAGACCATCCACCAGACGTGGCGTAGGCCGATCAAAGAGATTGGAATCTTCCAGATAGATTCGCTGCTGTTTAACTGCCGGCAAGTCAGGCCAGCGATTCCATTCGGCCTTTACTTTTTCAAAAACTGTAGATCTGGCCATGGAAGTAATGATAATAACTTCAGGAGCCAGGCTGATGACTTTTTCCTTGCTGAATCGAGGATAGGCAGCAGGACCTTTGGCCAGGTTTTCTCCTCCGGCCAGCTCAATTAATTCATTGATAAAAGTAGGGCTACCTGCTGAGACAATAGGTGAAATTCCGATCTGAAAAAAGAGGCGGGTTCTATGCTGAGTGCAAGAGATGATGTTTTTTATTTTTAAAATTCGAGAGCGCATATTAGCTGCCAGAAAAACAGCTTTTTTTTCTGCCTTTAGCAAACGCCCAAGTTCAAGAATTGTTTGTATAATAGTTTCAAGATTTCGAGGATCAACCGCGTAAACCGGAATTTTCATTGTTTCTATGCGCTCAATAGTGGTTAAGGGGTTGCCGTCACGGGTTGCAATACAAAGATCCGGTTTCAATGCAATAATTCTTTCAAGATCAAGATGAACATATGAGCCCACCTTTGGCAGGCTGGATGCAGCAGCAGGATAATCACTGTATTGAGTTACCCCGACAAGCAGGTCTTCAACGCCCAGCGCGTAAATAATTTCAGTAATACTTGGAGCCAGAGAAACAATTGTTTTAATTTGTTTTGGAAGGTGAATTTTGCGATTCAGCTGATCTTTGATCTCCATGGCTGAAATATCATTTAACGGCACGAGCAAAAACAATAATACAAAGCAGCTCAAAATAATATTTGTTTTTTTTAATTTCATATTCAAACAGTCGATCCTTTTTTTATCACCAAAAAATTACCACAAAAAAAACCCAGGGCCAATAAACAGATCAGCCCGGGGCTTTACCATCGCTCCAGTACACAATCTATTTTTTGGCAGGTCTTCTGACTCGCGAGTCTCCCTATTCCCCGTTCCTTCCCGTCTCATATTTGAAATATAAGTCAGTGGATTGCTGCGGGGGTTCGTCGTCGCTCACAGCGGTTTGGCCGTACCGGAATATACCGGTTTCCCTATTATGCCCTTACAGGCACCAAAAAAACAATTTTTTTATAAAATTTAATATCTCTTAAAATTCTGAAAAACACAAGTTAAAAATAGCTGAAAAGTTTATGAAAACAGATACTGGCCTATAAAATTCAAATCGATAGTTAGAAAAAGACCAGAATTATAGATTCCCTTGCTTTGGCTGTACCAAAAACTGATTGCATTATTGATAAGGAACGAATTTATTTATTTCTGGGGGCCCTGACTTTGCAGGTTTAGAAGGGAAAAATTGCAGGTCGTAATTTATTCCGCAAAAAACCCTTGACAATTTTTTATTTTGGTTTAATCTATCTGGAAAAGTTTGGATTCACTAAAATATGTAGTAAATCCATATAAGATTAAGTTTCTCTTATACTAAAATAAAAAAGTCTAATATCAACAGGCTATGGAACGGGGACTAAATAACTTCCACAAGTAGGCGCACAGATTTAGGTTAGGTTTGTTCGATCTAAAATTACAAAAGTTGCAGGAATAGCGAGCTATTTCAAGATTTTTGTGATTTTAGATCGGGCAAAGATGGCCTGAAGCTGTGATGCATTGTTGAGGAAGTTATTTTGTCCTCGTTCCTATATAAATTCAAATTTTAAAGAAAAGGAGTATGCCCAATGAAAGCTATGATTATTTTTGGTTCCACAACAGGCAATACCGAGGCTATGTCTGAAATAGTTTCCAAAGCCCTTGACGAAAATGAGATTGAAACAATAACCGCAAATGTTACGGAAGTTTCTGTTAATGACTTGAAAGGAGAAAACGATCTCGTTGTGCTTGGCTGCCCTGCCTATGGCGATGATGAGATTGAGCTTCAGGAAGATTTTGAGGAGTTTTATGAAAAAATGGAGGGGTCTCTAGACCTGAGCGGCAAAAAATTTGCGGTTTTTGCTCCTGGTGACAGCTCTTATGAACATTTTTGTGGTTCTGTTGACTTTCTGGAAAAAAAATTAAAAGAACTTGGCGGAGAGATTATTGAAGAAGGTCTTAAAATCGATGGTGATCCTGATGACTCGGAAAGTGAAATCATGGACTGGAGCGCCAGCCTGGCAAAAAGTCTTTAATTTCCAGATACTTTTAAAAAAAGCTTCCCGGCTGAACTCCTGTTGAAAATGCTGGGGAGTTTTTAATCAAAACAAAATATTTAACAGCGCCAAGCTGTTTTTTATTTCTCAGTTTAGATTATAAATTCATCAGTATTTGTATCGTAAAGGAGATTCTCTATGAATTCAGATTTTATAATCAATTTTAAAAAAAGTAGCGGTAATTTACATGTTTACCTTAGCGGCTATTTTAACGGAATGTGCGCATGGGCACTTATTAAGACCATAAAAATGGAATATAACGGAACCGGCAGGGTTTTTGTCAGCACAGATAATTTAAGCGGCCTCCCTGCCGCGGGGATTAATTTATTTAAAATAAATATGACACCAAAAATTATGCCCTTAGACAGGCTTTTCTTAAAAGGGAAAAATGGTTTTAAAATGGGGCCGAACGGCAGCAGGATATTAATATGTAAAAAACAGCATAAAAAACCTTCCCCCAAAAGAACTCTGAAGGCTATTTGCATTAACAACAAATAGCAGTATCCTATTCAAATTTCCTGGTATTTAATCAAATTGATAGAATAAAGGCAAAAAAAATATAAAAAATGGTCATGGGGGTAGCCATAATGGAATAATGGCGTTAATATGACAATATGAACCCTTCAGAGATAAAAGGAATCCTCCATAAGATAGATATTAGCCCCGGCGAGGTTGATAATAGAAATCTGCCGGTTACTGACAGCAATATTAAGGTTCATTCTCTTGCGGATCTTTACAGGTTGTTATAAAAAAGTCTGCTAAACCTGTACAAAGGTGCCATAATCATACAATTTTAAACATTTAAAGCAATCCATTTTTTCAATAAGATATCCTGGATAATATATTTCCCATTTTTTATTAAAATTTATTTCTCAGACCAACTTTTAAAGCACCGTGTAACCATGGAAGCTGTTTTAATATTAACGGTGATTAAAGCTTCAGCAAAAAAAAGGTTTTGTCCATCATTGAGCAATACAAGCTTTAATGTTTTTTTTTGATTAAGGGATAGATTGTCCCACAGAATTTGATATTCAAGGTGTTTTTGTTCAATCATAGAACGTTCAATTTTGTTTATCGTTGCAGCATTCCAGGGGGTTTGTCTCAATTCTCTCCAGAGAAAAAAACAGAATAATTGAATATACATTGGGTGATTTTGAAATTGTTCAACAATCTGCTTTAAATTATCATTTTCAATGGAAAAATTTCCGCGTTTAAACATTTTTTTCATCCAGAGAATATAATGCTTTGTTTCAATTTCCTTAAGCGGAAAACTTGCTGCCTGCTGATAAAAGGCTTTTTTTTGTGATTCGAACATTGCTGTAAGTAAATGCTGTTGACTTCCGGAGAAAATATAACAGATATTAGAATGTTGCTGAACATAGGATCTTAATTGTTTTTCAAACAAATCCGCGTTTGTATATTTAGCCACTTCCTGGAACTCATCAAAAGCGATGACAATTTTCCTTTTCTCAGAAAACTTTGCAAGCAGTTCCATAAGGTTTTTTAAAATCAAATTTTCATCAGCAGCCTTAAAAGATGGAGCAATGGTCGGTGAACTTGTGGTTGGATCAATGCTTAGTTGAAAAGAAAATTTGTTAATGCTGTTTTTCAAAAGGTTTAATAGCTTGTTTGTATTTGATTCTAAAGCATTTAATTGTTGAAATACTCTTGTAATAAATTCTTTTTCAGAAGTCGTGCCGTAAAGATCTATATACAAGGTTCCAATATCAAGCTTTTGTTCTTTTATGTTTTGAAAAACTTGCTTTATTAATGAACTTTTGCCTGTTCGTCTATGGGAGTACAGCAAAACGTTTTGTGATGCCGTAATAAACTCAAGCAGTTCTCTTTGTTCTTTTATTCTGTTGCAAAAAGAGGGACCTGTTACAAAATTGCTATAAGTAAAAGGATTTTTCATTTTAGCTCCATAATTACACATAATAGAATAATAGCTTATGCGAATAAAATATTACACTATGTGTGTAATGTCAATCAAATATCCGGCATAAGAAGTTTTACAAGTTTAAACTTGGCAAGTCTAAAATAGGCAAGTCTGAACTTGACAATGTGAGTAAAAGCCTATATATGGTTTGCTGAACTTGTGAAAAAAACCATGCATAATTGGAGCGGAGATGGAATTCATCGGAAGAAAAAAGGAATTAAAGGCACTTGAGAATGCCTACCAC
>JASFBJ010000281.1 GCA_030149585.1 Desulfobacterales bacterium
ATTTTAGGTTGTAATTTCATGCTTTAGTGGGTCAATTTTAGGTTACCAAAACTAGAATTGACCTGATTTACGAAGGGATTGCGACCCACTGCAACTAATCACAACCTGATATTCATATTCCTCGGTCCGAATTGACCTGATTTACGAAGGGATTGCGACACGGCGTGGAGGAAATTAAAGCAGAAAAAAAAAGATGGCGTCCGAATTGACCTGATTTACGAAGGGATTGCGACCCCACGTCCCCTCCGTTTATCTCGACCTGTTTTGCGGTCCGAATTGACCTGATTTACGAAGGGATTGCGACGCCGGTACTGTTACGATAAATTCTCCTGGTGGGGATAACAGTCCGAATTGACCTGATTTACGAAGGGATTGCGACCTGCATGGGATGGAATAATTCTGACCCGGGATGATTTGAACCGCCAAGTCTTTTTTAAAAATTATTACGGTGCTGTTATCATAAAATATCTTTCGACATCCATAGAAAGTTTCGACTTTAATCGAAACTAATTGACAAAAATTTCGATTTGGTTTAAAAAAACTGCATGGAAACGACTTATTATGCACTTAACCCCTGGTGGGAAGAAAGAGATTATAATACTGGAATCAACAGGCCGGAATACCTAAAGCGCCTTGACATCTTTTTGGGCAGAAAACAGATTGAAGTACTCATCGGGAGCCGTCGTGTCGGTAAAACAACTTTACTCAAACAGTTTATCAGAAGTCTTGTAGACAGAGGCGTTTCTCCGGGCGATATATTCTATCTGGCTCTTGACCACCCATCCTTTTCAGGAATTACCATTTCAGAGCATCTGCGGAACTTTAGAAAAATATTTATGCGGGAAAGGGGGGAAAAAGTATTTTTCTTTCTTGATGAAGTCCATGAAAGCACAAACTGGGAGTTAGAACTCAAATCAATCTATGACATGGAAAACATCAAAATATTCTGTACCGGATCCACCTCAGCCCTGCTCACCCAACAGGGTAACCGTCTCACAGGGCGACAGATTATAACAACAGTCTATACTCTCAGCTTCAAAGAATTTATGCTGTTTCAAGGGGATAAACCCAGTCTGAGCGAGGATTACAGGTATGAAAAACGAGTCGAGGAATATCTTCAGACTGGGGGTTATCCGGAAAATGTACTCAACCCGTCAATAGAATATATGAGCAATCTGCTTGAGGATATCCTTGCAAGAGATCTTATCAGGCTTTATCCGATAAAGAAGGGATTTGTTCTAAAAGATCTTTTAAAGCTTATCGCAGCTTCGTCCGGGTCGCGCACCAGTTTTAACAAGCTTGGAAAAACGCTTTCTATCTCTGTTGATACCATAAAAAAATATATACATCATCTGGAATCAGCTTTCCTTGTATGGCCAATGCCTAAATGGACCACATCCCATACTGAAAGGGTATATGCTCAAAAAAAGATATATCTTTGGGATACTGGTTTAAAGACATTGTTAACTGGTCAAACCGATGAAGGCGCAAAGGCGGAGAATGCCGTTTTTATGGAATTGAAAAGAAAGCAAATTGACTGTGGCTATTTTGCCGAAAGTCAAAAGGAAGTTGATTTTATCACGGGAGATGTTAAAAAACCAATGCCGGTTGAAGTAAAATACATTTCTGCATTTGACTGGAAAGACAGGCGTTTTTCCGGATTTAAGTTATTTTTAAGGCGATTCCCTCAAACCAGGAAAGGGCTCTTGATCACAAGAAATGTAGATACAGTTATAAAGTCAAATCATACTGAGATAATAGCTGTTCCTCTGTGGCGGTTTCTACTCTCATCCGATAATTATTTTGATAATGCTTGGGGAAATTAGGGGGTCTGGATAGAAATACGGCGAGACGGTCGGCTCTTGCGCCTCCAGGCTGACCCGACTCGCTCTTATCTGAACATAAAATGATGCCGATCTGTGGATTTTCATCTTTGCCTGTGAGTTCGCGATGATAATAGTTCACGTACATTTGCATTTGCCCCAATGTTCTGATGCGTCAGATCTCCAATTTTCAAATCAATCAGGACAAAACTTCTGGTCAGTCGGTTATAGAAAACCAGATCAATAAAAAAATATCGACCATCCAGGGTGATACGTTGCTGGCGGGCCATAAAAGCAAAACCTTTCCCAAGTTTCAGGAGAAATTCAAGCCACAGGATGAATAAATGATTTCCATAGATGAATTTAAGCATGCAGCACAACAGATCAAAGGAAAGGTTTTCAAAACCCCCCTGGTACATTCGCCAACCCTTACCCGTATGTTCGGGTCGCACATATACCTCAAACTGGAAAACCTCCAGAAAACAGGATCTTTTAAAATACGCGGCGCAACTTATAAGATATTGACCCATTTAAAAACAATCGGGTCCAGCGGTGTCGTTGCTGCATCTGCCGGGAATCATGCCCAGGGAGTTACACTTGCTGCTAAGCAGGCCGGTATTCCTGCAACCATTGTCATGCCTGAATGGACATCTATAACCAAGCAGGAAGCAACACGAAGTTACGGGGGCAAAGTGATTATTGCCGGTCAAACCCTGGGGGAAAGTCTCAAAAAAGCACTGGCGCTATCCAAAAAAAATAAAACTTTTATCCATCCGTTTGATGATTCGGACATTATTACCGGTCAGGGAACCCTTGCGCTGGAAATTTTCGAAGATATGCCGGATACGGATGTGATTATCTGTCCCATAGGTGGTGGTGGACTCATTTCAGGAGTTGCAGCGGTTGCAAAAGCCATCAATCCGAAAGTCAAAGTCATCGGAGTACAAGCAGCCGCCTGTCCATCTGCCCTTGAATCCTTGCGAAAAGGGCAGATTATTAAAGTCAAGTCAAACCCATCCATTGCCGATGGCATTTCGGTCAGGCAGTTGGGTGTTCTTCCTTTTAAGATGATTCAAACCTGTGTTGATGATGTGGTTTTGGTAAAAGAAGAAGATATCGCCGGTGCGATTCTGATGCTTCTTGAGCGGAAAAAAACGCTTGCCGAAGGAGCAGGGGCAGTTGCTTTGGCTGCCCTTGTCAACAAAAGCGTTGAAATTTCACGAAAAAGCAAAATAAGTTCGCGATTTTCAGTGCATATAGATTGTCACATTTATTTTTTATGATTAAATTATTATCTGAAAATTATTTTAGAAAAATTTCCATATCCCTTGCAAGGGGCAATACAAAACAGCTAAGAGCAATTGCCCGAATGCTGATTAATGGTAAGAAAATTTACCGATGGACTGGTCCTTCAAAAACCTTTGCAGCTGCTGGTGATTTCTTTTTACCCCTTGAGAATAACCATGATCCTGCAACCCTGAATAACGCCATCCAACTTGATAAATATGATATTTCCTTACTTGAATTAATGAGCGCTCCCCAAGGAGCCTTATTATGGGATCAATCCTTTATATGGGGCCTTATAGCCTACGAATCTATGGTCTCTCTTGGTTTTAATATACATTTAATAACCCGGCAGGATATTATAAATGGCCGATTAAAGGAGTTTGATTGTTTATGTGTTCCAGGAGGCTGGGCCAGTCAAAAATCCCGAAGCCTTGGAAATGAGGGAAAAAAAATAATCAGGGATTTTGTGAGAGCAGGAGGCACCTATCTTGGATTTTGCGGTGGCGCTGGGTTTGCACTTAATGTTCCTGAAGGGCTGGGGCTTTTGCCTGTTTCAAGACAGAATTCAAAGATACGCCTTCCAAATTTCAGTGGCCCTGTTAAAGCAAATCTTGTTTCTGATCACTCTTCATTAGGTCTGGGACTTGACAATAATCCAATATTTCATGTGTGGTGGCCTTCCCAGTTTTATTTTGAAGATAAAAATAAGATAAACATCCTTGCCACCTATGGAAAACCGGAAAATGACTTTTATGTGGCGGACCTGAATGTAGCAGATATAAATACCTCGGAAATTCCCTGGAAAGTCTGGGAATCCAGATACGGCATTAAACTCTCCCCTGACTCGCTTAAAGGGGAACCTGCTATTATCAGTTCAACATTTGGCAAGGGAACTGTTATTGCATCCTACTTTCATTTGGAAACGCCTGGAGACAGAGATGGCAATCTTGCGCTCTTTAATCTGTGGCATCAAATATCTGTTAGCAAAACTCTTATTAAAACAGATAGCTTTACAGCAAAAACCCACTCTCAAATGCCCAAAACAGTTTTAGATAATGTACAAGCCGGGCTTGATTCCATGACCCAAATTATTAATCTGGGAGAAAGGGCATTTTTGTGGTCCTGGCGCAATGACTGGCTTTTAAAGTGGAAACGAAAGGTTAGAGGGCTTGAATTTTGTTCACTCTATATTTTAATCAAAGGCGTTGAAAAAAGAATCAGCCACTGTGTAGAGTTTGGCTGTTTAAAAAATTCAACCTGTCCGGGCTGCCAAGAGATTGAAAATTTAATAATTGCAGCCAGCCCTGTTTTTGACAAATTCATAAATTTTTCATACCCGTTAATTATGAACTATTTATTTTTATGCAACTTTGATGAAAAAAATAATTCAAATAACAGTGTCATAGAAAAAAATAAAAATCTGGAGAAAAAACTCTTTGGTCGCGCTAGGTCAGGTGGTGGTCTTTATTTTGAGCTGATCCAGCAAATTTCTGATATTTTAGTTATTCTATTATCATCCCAAAACCATTAATCGTTAAATTTAGTTTACACTTTTTAGATGTTGGTTCTTGCCTGGTTCCCATGCTCCAGCGTGGAAACCCTATGTGGTATGC
>JASFBJ010000073.1 GCA_030149585.1 Desulfobacterales bacterium
TTGATCTCATGGGCAACGCCTGCGGCCATTTTCCCAAGGGCCGCGAGTTTGTCGGACTGAACAAGCTGGGCATTTAGTTCTCCCATTTTTTGATCTGCCTCTTTTAAACCAACAATGGCCAGTCGTGTGGTAAAAACTGTAGTCAAAATAATAGCAATGAGGCCAAGGATAATGATAATTACCTCAAGGTTTCGAGTTGCTATCAGATCTGTCATTTCCTCGAAAGCGCCCTGGGAGATTACCAAAAGCCATTTTTTATTTTTTAACCACGCGCCCGCATAAATAAAGTTATGTCCCTGATGGTCTGTTTGCTCAATAATGGTAGCGTCGCTGCCGAATAAAGATGTATCCAGATTATGTTCAGACAAAATTTGTCCTTTAAAACGCGGGGTTGTCTGGTAAATTCCATCCTTATTAAGAAGATATGCGTCCCCTGTTTTTCCTATCTGAGCTGAATGTACAATGGCTCCAAAAATATCCGGATCTATTGTTGACCTCAAAATCCAGCTTTTCTGGTTTTCATGCCCTCTGACAGCTATAATGAAATGTGGCAGCTTCCGGTAGCCCATATAAACATCACTGATATATATTCCCTTACTCATGACCTCGGCACACCACGGTTGTTTATAGTAGTTCTTTCCCTTTAAGTCATAAGGGCCAATATAGGCTCGCTGTTGTCCTGAAGCATCTATAACGCCAAGGTCGACAAAGGCCCCCGCTCTTTGATTCATGAGATTAAATATTCGGAGAAGATTTTTTTCATCGAGCATATCATCGAAATCGTGAGTATCGGCAATTGCGCCCAGAATGGCGGCACGTTCCTTTAAAAATATATCAACTGCCTCAGCCTGGGCGCTGGCCCGGTATTTTATCTGCTCTTCAATCTTGTGATTATATATCCTTTTAATTTTATTATACATTGTCGCCCCAACAATAATAAGTGGGGTAAATGAGACAATCAGGGTAATGCCTATAATTTTGTTTCTAAGTTTTGTGTAAACCGAGGTTTTCATCTTTTTATAGCTCCCGGACTCCTCTAATATTAAACCAGACCAAGAATTTTCCACCATACAGATGCCACCACCACGAGGACAAAGAGCAATACAGGTGTGGCAACAATTCCCACTTTTGTAAGATCTGCGGCTTTAAAATACCTGTAGCTGTAGGCGATTGCATTTGGCGGACACCCGATTACCAGAAGCATGGCAAAGGAAGTCGATGTTCCAAGACATAAGGCAAGAATAGTAGGATCCACTCCTTCCCGTATGGCCATTGGGATAACAATAGGCAATATAAGGGCTGCTGCAGCCACATTGGCCATGGCATTGGTCACAAGCGCTCCAAATAGTCCCACTCCTGCAAAAAGCAATAGCCAGCCTCCCCCCTGAACTAACGGAAAGAACAGGTTGGCAAAATATGTAGCTGCCCCGGAATATCCCATGGAAAGGCCAAGTGCAATACCGCCTCCAAAGATAAAAAGAGCTGTTCCCCATTCAAGATTTTCATGAATATCCTCCCATTTCAAAACTCCTGAAAGAACAAGGGCTGTTACACCCAGCATTCCGGTTACTGAATAATGTATACCATGAATTCCCTTTGTAAGCCACAAAATGAATGATATTCCAATAATAATGAGCGCCTTTTTTTCCATAAGTGTCCATGGAGGCATTTCTTCTTCAAATTCAGGGAGTTTGAATTTGGGATTAGGCCTAAATACAAAATAAACAATCAGAACAGCGATAGGAACGCATATAACAGCCGCCGGCATGCAATATTTCATCCAGTCAAAAAACGTAATTTCTATCCCTGTAAATTCCCTCAGGAATGCAGCGGACACCATGCACCTTCCCCCGCCAACCAGAGTCCCCATGCCGCCGCAGGAGCAGGCAAAGGGCAGTGAGAGCATCATAAATTTTGCCGTATTGGTATGTGGCTCTATGCCGGCAGCCCTCATGAGAGGGAGCATGGTAACGATCCCGATGGCGCAGGCAGCGGCATCATGCAAAAATGCAGAAGAAATGCCAAGACCTATGGAAATAATAAAGGTAAATTTTACTACGCTGTTTCCAGCTTTTTTGATGATAAAATATCCGAGTCGTTTTGTAATACCCGCCTTATCAAGAGAAATAGCAAAAATAAGACAACACATTATAAAAACCACTACAGGATGCATATAAGGAGCCCAGGCGTCTTTAACGCCGACAATCCCAAATAATACCAGGAATACGCCAATACAAATTGAAGTGATTTCAAGTGGGATAGGTTCCGCCACAAAAAGAAAAATCAAAACAACCAGCATGGCAAGAAATCTTTTTGCCTTTGGCGAAAGCCCATCCACATAATCAATTTGTATTTTTGACTCTCCAATTTTATCCACGGCTGTTTGTTTAAGAAATGCAGCTGTTGCTTCCTGTGAGCCTGGATTTTTTGCCTCAACAGTATATTCGGAGTCTTTTTTTTCAGAAGGAATCAGTTTGAAATGCCGGCTGATATGCGCAAGAAGATTTTTATCATTATCTCCGCTTATTTTAAATTGTGTCCCTTCGGGTCTGGGTATAAGAAAAACAATGATCCCGAGTGAAAGTGCAATACAAAGTTGAAACCACTTATTCTTAAACATCATTTATTATCTCCCTCATTAATTTGCCTGGTTATAAAAATAATAACCAGATCGTCAAGTAAAACTAAATATAACAGGTAAAATTGACCAAAAGAACAGGGCTATAATAGCGTAAGAAATAATAATGATAAGAACAGCCTGTGTCCATTTTAATCCAAGCGCTTTAGTCATTCCTGTTCCAATAAGCCACCATTTCCAGGGCTCGGTCAGCCAGAAAAAAAATGGAATCCAGGAAAAAAGAAGTATGACTCCTAAAGAAAATGCATATACACTGAAAAAAAAAGGAAAAGGCACCTGCTTTCCAATAAACATCAGCATCAGCATATAACCAATCCCGGTCACGATAAAAGCCATACCCACGGCGTTTATAAAGAATATACATCCAAACAAAACTGGATTCAAAGGCATATTGCCTGCCAGACATGCGGCTGCATAAATAAGACTGGAGACCAGTAAAAATCCCAAAGGTTGTTTCAGTCCGATATCTGCAGGCAAATTACTAAAAAAATTACCTGGTTCTCGTATAATCTTTGTAAGAGCACGAAAATAGAATCTGAGATTGAAATTTCTATTGTTTTCGATCAAAATAAACCGGCTTTTACGAAAATACCAAGCAGCAGCATTATAATTGTCAGCCCAAAGAAAAATCTTCTTTCTGTTAGCCTGGTAAAATACATTTTTCCATTTTCGTGTAATAATCTTTTTTTTTGTTTATCCATTTTTTATTATAAAACCTCTCTTTAATGGTTTTTGTTGCATGACATTGCATCTCACCCCGTCAAAATCCAGGAAGCCCTCCAAATCCTCTTATTCCCCAGTAGACTACGGTAAGAAGTACCAGAAGGATATTGGCCACAACCCACATAATTGCTCCGACCCTCAGATAATCCTTGGGCTCAAGATATCCACTGGCATAAACAATTGCATTCGGCGGTGTGCCGATAACCATGCAATAGGCAAAAGACGAGGCAGCAGCCGTACTCATTGTAATAAAGGGGAGAAAGGTGGTCCCCGGGTGAACCAGACCGGCCATATTCAAAGCTATCGGCCCCACTGCCGCGGCAGCAGGTCCATCTGCCATGAGATTTGTGAGTATTGATGTCAAACCATTATTGACCAGCAATAGCGGAACCCCGGCATCCATTCCAAGTGGGGCAAGAGCGTCTATGCATGTCCTTGCCAGCCAGTAGGCAGCCCCTGTACTGTCCAAAGTCCGTCCAAAAATTATAGCTCCGGCATAGAGCCACACCACCCCCCAGTCCACCTTTTCCTGATAATCCCTCCAGTTTACTATCCCTGCAAGAAGATAGGCCACAGCGCCTCCAATAGCAATCACACCTATACCAAGGCGGATAGGATAGATGCCCAGATTAAAGAATATTTTTTCCGTAAACCAGCCCCACAGCATGACCAGAAAAATGATAATGGCAATGATTTGCTGTCTGTTCCAGCCGCCCATTTTTTTTATCTCGTTTTTCAGATGCACCATGGCAGGTTCAAGGGAGGTGACCTTTGGTTTAAAACGCCAGTTGGTTACAAACCAGGTAACGGGAATCATACAAAAAACAAAGGGCATGGCATAGCTGACCCATTGAAAATAACCTATATCAAAACCGAACATATCTTCCAGATAAGTCATCATAATCACGTTTCTTGCGCCGCCTGAAGGGGCTCCGAAACCTCCGATATTGCATGCCATTGCAATGGAGATCATCAGCATCTTGGCCAGTTCCGGATCTTCCGGCACCTCCGGTGTCAGGCTGTTTTGATATATGAGTATCCCAATTGGTAAAAACATGGCGGCCAGGGCATGGTCTGAGATAAATGAAGCAAGGGGAGCGATTATTATAAATAAAATTAAAGTAACCCACTTTATGCTGGGAACAGCAAGCTTTCCAAAAAGCGCCAGGCACACCCTTTTATCCACCTGGGTTTTTACAAAGGCGGCGGCAAACATGAGACTCCCCATGATAAACCAGCATGCATCGCTCCAGTAGAGCATGGCCACCTCTTTTCTCGATACAACGCCGGTAAACACCAAAATCAGACCAATACAAAAAGCAACGCCCGGAAGGGGAATACACTCGGTCATAAAACAAAATACTACAAAAACTACCAGGGCAATGGCCACTTTGATCTGCCAGGCCCCTTTATCTGCGGCTGCTTTATCTTTTCCCGTTAAGTCATCATAAATAAGTTTATCCCTTCTGATTTCCAGGGCATTTATCATAAGGGTTTTGTACTTTTTTTCGTCTGTAAAGTGTTTTTCTACGAACTGGTGAGCCCTCTTAAGATTTTTTGAATCCCCCTGAATATTATATTTTTTACACCACTTCATATCCCGCCTTAAAAACCGGTCTTTGGTGAGAGCTCCTGATCGTATATTTTGTTCCATTATTTTTGCGGTAATGAGTTGCCATTGAGACGCGTCTGAGACATCCTGGTTGAAAAGGTCTTTTATAAGATATTTTATTACAGCTTTGGGTCCTATCTTATATTCAGTACCCACATCCTTCATTCCAGATGGCGTCGGCAAAATAAGTATAAGAAAAAATAATACCACAGGGATGAAAAACAACTTCCAATCCACGTATTTGTCATATCCGGCGGCTTTTTTCTTTTTTTCTTTCTTCATTTTTAATCCTTTCTTTCATCCGACAGTGCTGATTAAAATCAATTCATAAGGCAGTTGTTGCGCATCTTTATTGGCCTTTTTCATCTTTTTTACCTTGTTTGCATGATATTTGCCATCTCAAAAAAGAGTTCCTGCTCCCTGAGAATGCCTATTACACTGTCATTGCTTGTTATAAGCACCCTTCTTTTTTTCTCAGAAAACATTAAGTTAGCCACCTCCATCAGGTTGGTGTCCTCGTCCACACTCAGGGGGGATTCGGACATTATATCTCCTACCTTTTTATTTGCTAATACCTTTATCTGGGTAGTAAAAAGACCTTTCCAGAACATCGTAGAGTACTGTATACTGTCGGCAGTAGAGGGCTTGGGAGCGGAAAGATATGCAGGCCTTATAGCTTCCATCAAATCCAGAATACTCAGGATTCCGACAAGTTTGTTTTTTTTGTCAAAAACCAGAAGTGACCTGTGGCCGGTTTCCATTATCCTGCTGCTTGAGACAAGGCTTTTAAATGATTCCATTAGCTTTTTGATTGTTTCCCTGATTGTATCATCCACAATAACCGTGGTGTAGTCCTCAATATGTATCATGATATCTCTTGCTGTTTTTTCCTCTCTAAACTCATCGTGATGCTTTGCTGCATAGGCATCATTGATTTTTAAACAGAGTATATCAATATCACAGGGCTTATTCAGATAGTCAAAGGCCTCGCGAACCAGCGACTTCTTAGCGGAATCCGGTGTTCCGTGACCTGTAAGCATGATCACCTGGATTTCAGGGCTGATTTGTTTGATCTGTGAAAGGGCCTCATGACCGTCCATTCCGGGCATTTTGATATCCAGGACTACCACATCATGCGGTTTTCCCTTCAATATTTTAATTGCCTCTTCTCCTGTGCCGGCCATTGTTGTATTATAACCCCTTTTGGTCAGCAGTTTGGATGTTGTAGCGCGAAATTGATCCTCATCATCTACCATCAGCACGTTAATTTTTTTTGACATATGCTCCTCCTGTAATATCCTCTTATTTACTTCTGATCTTTTTCAAATACCTCAAGGGGATGGCTGATAATTTTATCTATCTTTGCCTGCTGTGCCTTTTTATCTCCTGCCTCCTTTTTGGCGTATGCCTGGTTGACCTTATCAAGCATAATCTGGATGTCACACGGTTTCATAAGATAATCAAAGGCGCCCAGGTTTAGCCCGCTCACTGCTGATTCTGCGGATGCATGGCCGGTGAGCATGATAACCTCGACAAGAGGATACCTCTTTTTTATGACTCGTAATACTTCAACGCCGTCAAGCCCGGGCATTTTAATATCCAGAATAACCACGTCAATAGGTTTCGAACCAAGTATTTCAATAGCCTTTAGACCACTGGTTGATATAAATGTTGTGATACCTCTCTTTTGGAGAAGCGCTTTTGTGGTTGTCAGAAATCGCTCCTCATCGTCAACTATCAGCAATGTTGGATTTGCCATTTGGTTTATCCTCCTTAGTTTTTTTTTATTATATATCTACAGCGGGAATTGAACTATAAACGTTGTTCCGGCGTTAATTTCGCTTTCAACGGTTATTTCTCCCCCAAGCCCGTTCACTATCCCGTATACAGTACTCAATCCAAGACCTGTTCCCTGTCCAACCGGCTTTGTAGTAAAAAAGGGAAGGTATATTTTTTCCATGTCTTCGGGTGAAATTCCACATCCATTATCAATAACTTTTATAACCAAATTTCCCTTATTTTGAGAACATTTAATACGTATCTCAGCAGGAGATTTGCCCTTTAGTGCGTGAATGGCATTATTAATAAGATTTAAGAAAACCTGCTGAAGCTGGTTGGGATCACTCATGATAGGCAAAATATCCGGGTCAAACTCCTGAATAATACGTATATTCTCAAGATATGCCCGCTGTTCAACCATCCTCACTACTTCAGGCAGGAAGTTTTGGATCTCTATTTGCTGCATTGAACTGTCCGTTTTTCTGGCAAATTTGAGAAGACCCTGTGTTATATTGCCGCAACGGTCAATCTGAATCCCGATTTGCTCCACAGAATCAGTCAGGAGCCGTAAGTTCTCAGGGTCTTGTTTTTTTATAATTTCTTCAATATCAGGGATTATATCGTTGATCATGGTAAGTTCCGACTTCATGACCTGGAGGGGGTTATTTATTTCATGGGCGAGACCTGTGCTCATCTCTCCAACTTCAGCCAGTTTTCCAGCTATAACTAGCTGCGTTTTCATCTGCTGTTTTTCCATATCAGCAAAATTTAGTCTGTTTACAATGCGTGTGGCCTGGATATAACCCATGATTACCACCACGATCACCCCTCCGATTATTATTATAATCGAAATAATTGCCGAAAATCTTAATGGAGCATAGGCATCGTTTGCAGCCTGCCTTACCACCATAATCCATCCAGTGGATTTAAGCTCGCCGGCAGCATAGAGATACTGCCTGAAAAAAGAACTTCCAGTGGAAAAAGAGGTTATTTTTTCATTATCAATATGGTAATTATGAAAATCCTGATCAGCTTCCATTAATCTGCCGCCTGATCTGCGCCTGCTCTGCAAAATGCCTTTTTGGTTGACAAGATATGCCTCTCCTGTTTTGCCTATTCTTATATTTTCAACAAGATCGTTGAATGCAAATGTATCTATAGTGGCTCTAAGATACCAGGTGCGGCTTCCTTCATCCCGGCGCACTACAATAACAAAATGAGGGATTTTCCGATATCCGAGAAACACATCGGAAATATACAGGCCCTTGTCTTCAACAGCCTTGAACCATTCTGTTTGAGCGTAATTTTTGCCTGCCAGATCATAGGGGCCGGCATAGGCCAAATGATTTCCTTTTTCATCAAATACCCCAAGATCGAAAAATGCCACGGACCCTGACTGAAGCCTGCGAAATATCCTGGTCAAACTGGTCTCGTTTTTCAGCTCTTCAATGCTGTATGAAGATGATATGAATTTAAGATTGGCTACCTTTTCCCCAAGAAACCGGCAAATAAGAGCTCGATGATCTGTTGCGATACGCTCAAGCTCAGAGCTTACCTGCCTGCTTGAATAAGAGGCGAAATAATATACAAGGATGCCAAACACGACAAGGACTATGATAAACGGCACCATTAACACCCGGATCAGGATCATTTTTCGGGTCTGTTTAAAATTATCCTTTTCCACGATTCATACTCCAATATTTATTTGAGCAAAAAACCCCTATCCATTATCGATCTCTTTGAGCCTGCGCAATATATCCCTTGGGGAGCTGGACTGAGAAATTTTCAGCAATTCGTTCATCTTTTTTTCTTCAATGTTTTTTCTGTTCATAATCCTCTTTTTGTAGGCGTCTTTAAGCACATCAAGGAGCTGCTCCAGTTCACAAGGTTTTTGCAAATATAGATATGCCCCGCTTTTAGTGCATTCTACAGCTGAATCAACAGACCCGTGGCCTGTAAGTATCACGACTTCCATCCACTCATGCTCTTTTTTAAGGGCCTTGAGGGTTTCTTCACCATCTATTCCCGGCATTTTCAGATCCACAAGAGCTATGTCCACGGGATTATTTCTTGCTGCTTCAAGGGCCGCCTCGCCGCGGTTCACAGCTATTACATTAAAATCCCTTACCTCCAGCCTGGTACTCATTGACTTTAGAAATTCCTCTTCATCATCTACTAAGAGAAGATTGATTTTGTTTTTATCCATCTTAAAGCTCCTTTCTTGGTGATTCATATTTTCAAATTTTATTGGCCACAAACGAAAATGCTGTTTCCAAACTCGTAAGAGGCGTTATTTTAAAAGTTATATAGTTATCCATCTCCAATATCCGAAAAACACCCAGCCCCACAACACGGCCATGCTCAAAAGAAACACAGCAAAACCGTGGAAAAAAAAGTCTTTCATTGTAATCAATTGCTCTCCTGTTTCAGGATCCTTTGCCATGCTGTAGACAATCGCATTATTGGGTGTGCCTATGATCAGCATGTGGGCAAATGAAGATGCAAATGCAGTTGCAAGACCAATCATTACAGGTGATGTCCCTGAAAGAGTGGCCATGGGCACGGTTATTGGGCCTACCGCGGCTACTGTGGCACCGTCGCTCATGAAATTGGTCAGGATACCTGTAATCAAACTTGTTGATACACAAAGGCCTGTTCCACTTCGCAGGAAATCAGGGAGAATAGATATAAAGCTGTTTGCAAGCCACAGGGCAGCGCCTGTGCATGCAAGGCCGTAGCCCATGGCGCTGGCTGCCGCATATAAGGCAACTACATCCATATGTATGCTGTTTATATCTTTCCATGTGAGAATTCCCACAATATTTAAAAGAACCAGCGCCAGGATAACCGGCCCCCCCATGCCGACACTGCTTGACATTGTTATCCACATCAAAATAAGAAGAATTAAAACAGCCGCGGCCTTATACTCATCAGGGGTCATCTTGCCGATTTTTTCTGATTCCCGCCTTACCTCGGCCGCGACATTTACTGATTTAACCAATATTTTTTTCCTGAAAACCATAAGAAAATATATGGCAATGGTAATGGACATGACCGGCACAAAGGGCAATCCCATTTTTACCCATTGCCCAAAAGAAATATCTATGCCGTAGTCTGAAAAAATACCCAGCATCACAGCGTTACGCCCCCCTGCGGCAGGCGAACCAGGACCTCCGATATTTGCGCAAAAGGTGAGCATGAGAAGAAGCATTACTACCAAACCCTTATCTTTTTTAATGCCGGCGGATTTTATAGCCCCCATATATGCAAGCATAAGAATAGGGGCGATAAAGGCAACCAGAGCGTGTTCTGAAAGAAATGACGCAGTCACAGACAAAAGCGGCGCAAAGATAAGTGCAAATTTGCGAAGTGATGTGCTGGTGCCAAGAAGCAGAATACCAATTCTGCGGTCAAGGCCTGTCTTGCCTATGGCTGCTGCAAAGGCAAGGACGCCGAAAATAAAGATGACGGAATCCTTTGCATAGGCCTTTGCCACCTGGCTCGGGGGGAGAACCCCGAAAAAATACATTAAAACCCCCACCAGCAGAGCAGTAATGCCGATGGGTAAAGCGCCGGTTGCCCAGAAAAGCGCTGCAATTACAAGCACTCCTACCATGACCTTTGCGCGAAAGGAAATCTTATTTGCGCTGTATGGCGTCTTTATTGTTTTCCCGTCGCTGGTCTTTGTTTTTTTATATAATTTAGCCTTTGCTGAATAATAATCCGATATGGTCTCGCCCACTTTCATCTTTCGGTATTCAGAGTATCCGGAGATACTTTCTCCTGCAGTTCCTGTCTTTTTCTGGGCCAAAAAAGTTTTCATGGCGCTCGGCGTCGGCATATACGCAATGCAAAAGAATAAAATGATGCCCAGTATAATTATACCAGGCCTGGCATTTTGCACGCCAAAGAGCCATTCTTTCAGACTATTTCTTTTAACTATCGGTATTTCGTGCCGTGCAAGGGCATAGATACGTTCTTCGGCCGCCATTTTGATCATGCCTATTAACTCATCAAGGTTGCAGGGTTTTTCCAGATAGCAGAAAACATCATGTTTCCCTGTAACCCTGGCGGACTCAATATTACCATAAGCTGTATGCATAATTACCTGAACTTCAGGCCTGATTTTTTTCAACTCCTTAAGTGTCTCGATTCCATCCATGCCGGGCATCTTCTGGTCAAGAATTACAACCTGGGGATTTTTATGACGCACTATTTTAATGGCGTCTTCTCCATTATTTGTTTGATAAACCTTGAATCCCCGATGGCTCAACTGCTGTGATAATGACTCACGAAACCTGTCTTCATCATCTACAAGCAATATTCTCGGCATTTTTTCTTTATTATTTTCCGCTGTTTTTTTCTCCATCCTCTACTCCTTTTAAATTTTGTAATGGAAAGGATACCGTAAACGAGCTTCCTGAACCCTTGAGACTCTGAACATTAATTATTCCACCCATTGATTCCACAATTCCAAGAGAAACACTGAGGCCAAGGCCTGTGCCCTTTCCAATATCTTTTGTGGTAAAAAAAGGATTGAATATCCGGTCAATCTTCTCAGGCGCAATACCAACGCCGGTGTCGGTTATGGTGACATAGACATTTTTATCATCACTATGGGTTGCTATTGTCACAGTCCCTGGTCCTGAAATAGCATCGCCGGCATTATTGATAAGGTTCAAAAAAACCTGTCTAATCTGATCGTGGTCAAGAAGTATCTCCGGAATATCAGGTTCATATTCACAAAGGACTTTAATATCTTCAACCTTGAACTCTCGCTCCTTAATGCCGCTCATTACCTCATCAAGAATATTATTAACATTACACAAAACAAGACGGGGCGTATTTTTACGTCCCATTTCAAGCAGCTGCCTTGTAATTTTTCTCGCCCTAAAGGCTGCGGAATCAATAGTGTCGAGCTCTTTTATAATATTTTCAGGGCTGGAATCCAGGTCAAAAGCAGGATCCAGCATATCTCTGATAACACCGCTTGTGGCAGTTATTATGGCAAGCGGGTTGTTGATTTCATGGGCCACTCCAGTGGCCAGCTCACCAACAGACGCCAGTTTGGAGGCATGAACGAGCTGGTATTGCAGTTCATCTCTTTTTTCTGCAATAGTCTGGACATGGCCTATCAACCTGTATGCCGTAAAGGAGATTAATCCGCCGACAATAATGAGGATAAAGGTGAGACCTGCTATCATAATTCGTCTTGTATGGTACATCCCTGCATGAACAATGCTTAAAGGTTGTCTGACAAGAAGGGCCCAGGGAGTTTCCTTGAGCCATGCATAGGCTATTATTACAGTGTCTCCATTTTTTTTAATTTCCTTTACTCCCGGGCTTGCTGTTTGTTCTGGCAAATAATCGCTTAACCCAAGCAGTTCTCCCCTGTCAGGATCAACAATCTGATAAAGCCCCTTATTATTAATAATGGAGCACTCAACCTCCTTGCCGTGACTTATGCTGCGCAAAAACATGTAAAATTTATCAGGATCCAGGGTTGATCGCATAACATAAAACCTGCCGTCAATCAGCTGCCTGGTTGCAATGGTAAAATGGGGTTTTTTCCTGAACCCCAAGTAAATATCACTGATAAAGTATTCCTGTTGATGATTCATCAATGTCTTGAACCACTCTTCATTGCTGTAATCTCTGCCTTCCAGATTTGGAAAAGGACCTGCGTATCCCTTTTGAACCCCCTTGGTATTGAGGAAACCAACATCAATAAACGCGTCACTTACCTGTCTTAAGTGCTGGAGATGATATTCCATATCGTGCCTGGTGGGATTGAGATTGAATTCACTGCTGTGGAACAGGTTAAAAAGATTGACCACCCTCTCCTGGAGAAAAAGGTCAATAGTATTTCTCTGACTTTCTGAAAGGGCGGTCAGATTGAGAATCCCGGTTTTTTTTAAAGTGTTATTAAACTGAAAGTGAAAATATACTGAAAATGCGGCATATGGTAATATAAAACTGACCATAAGCCCGATAATAAGCCTTGCCCGAACCTGCTTGAAATATTTTCTGATATTTACATGTCCGTTCAAGATGTTATTTGCCTGGGGAGTGGTATTCATTTTTTCCCTTTTCTCTGATTTCTATCTTCCCGGCCAGGTGGCTGTCCGAAAATGTCCTTTTCCGATTTATTACCTCCTGGTGGCTTGAAATTCTCCAATAATCTGGAAACTTCATCTTTAAGACGCTCAATACTGTCTCCTTCTTTTTCCACATAAGCGGAAGCATTAAAGGTTTCCAGATGATTATTATAATCTGATAAAAAGGCGTGTACAATTACCGGGATAGACGGTTTCCGCTCATTGAGCATTTCGATAATCTTTATTTCACCTGCATCCCGCAAATCCGGGTCCAGAATAAGAAGATCAAAGGAATCATGATGAAATATCCAATCCAAAATTTCTCCGCCATTTTTTGCCACGCAAACATCATAGCCTTCTTTCATCATTTCACGCATTAAGAAGTCTCGTACGTGGCGATTTCTATCAGCTATAAGGATT
>JASFBJ010000074.1 GCA_030149585.1 Desulfobacterales bacterium
ATTCCGACTATCAGCGTTGATACCAAAAAAAAGAATTGATAGGAAATTTTAAGAATAATGGACAAGCGTATAATCAAGATTTCCATAATTTTTTAAATCAAAATGTTGGTTGTTGAAAAGAGCTTAATAAGCTGATAAATATTTATTTTGTTCAATATTCCAGCGTAAAAATCCATATGGTGTGCATTCCCGCGTTAGAGCCCTGGAAAGAGAAATAATATGAGTGTTTTGAAAATCAAAACAGGACAAGTCTTTAGTTCAATCCTGCCATATTTTAAGGCTGAGAAAATGACGGTGTTTACGGGCCTGGCCTGTTTGATTATTGTAGATCTTTTGCTGCTGTGTATCCCGCGAATCATTAAAAGAGCTGTTGATGATCTTACTCTCTACACAATCGATGCTACAGGACTTTTAATTTACAGCAGTTATATTCTGGGTATAGGCATTCTGATTGGAATTTTCCGCTATCTTTGGCGGCGCTGCCTGCTGGGCATGGCCCGCCTGGTGGAAGAAAAACTGCGCAACCGTCTTTTCCACCATCTTCAAACATTATCACCCGCCTATTTTGACCAGATAAAAACCGGAGACCTGATGGCCCATGCAACCAATGATATTTTGCAGATCCGAATGGCCTGCGGCATGGGACTGGTGGCCTTAAATGATGCTATTGTGCTTGGAACCGCAGCCATTGGTTTTATGATCTATATCAACCTGAAATTAACCTTGATGGTGTTGATCCCCATGCCTTTAATCGGCCTGGGCTCCCGTTTTTTTTTCAGACAAATGCATAAGCGTTACCAGGCCATCCAAAAATCCTTTTCCGACCTGACCGAAGCCGTGCGGGAACGCTTTGCAGGGATACGCATAATCAAAGCCTATAATATGGCTGAGTTTCAAAATGCAGGGCTGGAAAAAATTTCAAAAAATTATATCAACAAAAATTTAAAACTGGCCCGTGTCATTGGTATTTTTTTCCCAATGATGATGCTCCTGACCAATCTGAGCCTTGCGATTGTGTTAATTATAGGTGGCCGTCAAACCATTTTCACCACCATTACACCCGGTGACCTTGTAGCCTTTATCAACTATCTGGGCCTCTTGGCCTGGCCAATGATGGCCTTTGGATGGGTGGCCAATCTTATTCAGCGCGGCAGAGCTTCCTTAGAACGTCTGGATAAAATATTACAAACCCGGCCAATAATCAAAAATTCACCCAGGGCTGTATTTTTTCAACCAGTTAAAAGTCATATTAAAATCGAAAAACTTGGCTTTGCCTATAAAGCCGGCCAAAATGAGGTTTTAAAAAATATCGCACTGGAAATTCAGGCCGGTCAGACTCTTGGAATCATTGGCCCGCCTGGAGCCGGCAAAACTACCCTGCTCAATTTAATTCCCAGGCTTTATGAAGCTGGTAAGGGCAGCATATTAATTAATGGAAGTGATATCCGTAAATTTGAAATATCTTCCCTGCGGGCAAATATCTCTTTTATGCCCCAGGAACCATTTTTGTTTAACGGTACTATTGAAGAAAATATTAGTTTTAAAGATCCAGCTGTCAGCAAAGAAAACCTGATCAAGGCCGCTCAGGATGCCTGCTTATACAATACCATTCAAACCTTTCCCAAAGGATTTAAAACCCTTGTAGGAGAAAAGGGGGTTATTTTGTCCGGGGGCCAGAAGCAGAGGATTATTTTAGCCAGAGCGCTTTTAAAAAAGGCTCCTGTTTTGCTTTTGGATGATCCTATAAGCCAGGTGGATACTCTCACTGGAAATGCAATTATTAATATAATCAAAAAACGGGCTGAACTCCAAACCATTATTATTGTCTCACACAGGCTGGCCGCTATTCGCTTTGCAAATCAGATTATAGTGCTTGATCAAGGCATTATAACCGAGACCGGCAGCCATGACGAACTGTTAAAATTTAATGGATATTATAAAGAAGCTTACCACTTACAGGAAATAGCAGATGCAATTTGATTTTGGATATTCTGAAGAAAAAAAACTGGGTAAACCCTATGATATCAAATTACTCAGACGCTTATATCCGTTTTCAAAACCCTATCGCGTCTGGTTATTATCTTCCATTTTTCTTATTATTTTCATTACCCTTTTGGATCTGGCCCTGCCCTTTTTAATTAAAATAGCCATTGACAGCTATATTATTCCCCAAACTTCAACATCAAAGCAAATTGCTCAAAACAGAGACTCAGCCAAAGAGCTTAAAATAGCGATTACTGATCAAAAGATTAAAGCCCTTATCCAAAAATATAAGGGTCAAAATCTTTTCAGCATTAAAGGCGATCAAGCCGGTATCTTATATGCCACTATCCCCTTTGACCGCTTGTCCAGGCTTGATCAAAAGGACCTGAAAATCCTGCGCAAAAAAGATTTAAGTGGTCTGACAACCATCTTTATATTTTTTTTAGCGGCCGTAGTGCTGAGTTTCAGCTTAAATTTATTCCAATATATAATGATGGAATATGCGGGTCAGATGATTATGCATGATTTGCGGATGAAACTTTTTCAACATATTCAGAATCTCTCCCTCACTTTTTTCAATAATAATCCAACAGCCCGTTTAGTAACCAGGGTTACCAATGATATCCAGAATATGCACGAGCTGTTCACATCGGTTGTGTCTCTGGTATTTAAAGATCTGTTTTTGCTGGCGGGAATTGCACTTGTGTTGTTGATAATGGATTTAAAGCTGGCCCTAATCTCTTTTTCGGTGCTGCCATTTGTAGCCTGGGCAGCCATTGGTTTTTCCTCTAAGGCCCGGGATGCATTCAGAATTTTACGAATCAAGGTGGCTGAAATAAACACCAGATTTTCCGAAACCATTGGCGGCATCAAAATTATTCAATCCTTTACCAAAGAAGATAATAACTATCGCAACTTTCAAACCTTAAACCATGAAAATTTTATAGCCGGCATGCAGCAGGTTAATATTTTTGCTGTATTTATGCCGGTTATTGAGATGATAGGAACCATTGTTTTAGCAGTTGTTATTTTCAAAGGAGGCCAGGACGTTCTATCCCAGACTATAAGCATTGGCACGCTGGTGGCATTTATTTCCTATATGAAAATGTTTTTCAGGCCAATTCGGGATCTGGCTGAAAAATATAATATTCTCCAAAACGCCATGGCTTCTGCTGAAAGAATTTTTCTACTGCTTGATAACCAGCAAAAACTCCCTCTGGCCCATAAAGATTTTGTTGACCAAAAAGTGGCAGCAGGGTCCCTGCAAAAGATCAGCTTTGAAAATGTCTCATTCAGTTATATAAAAAATGAACCAGTTTTACATAATATTTCCTTTAACATTAAAAAAGGTCAGTCCCTGGCAGTGGTTGGCCCCACTGGTTCAGGGAAAACTTCCATAGCCGGCCTCATGGTCCGTTTTTATGACCCTGACAGGGGACAGGTTCGCTTAAACGGACATAAACTAACTGCAATATCGCCGGATATCATACGGGAAAAAATCGTGTTGGTGATGCAAGATCCCTTTCTTTTCTCCGGCACCATTAAAAAAAATATTTTTCAGCAAAATAAAAATATAACCGCCGCTGAAATAACGGCAATCTTAAAGGTATCCAACTGTACAAATTTTATTGACCGGCTCCCAAAAGGACTGGATACGGTTTTAGCTGAAGGAGGAACTTCCATCTCAAGCGGCGAGCGCCAGCTCATTGCAATTGCCAGAGCCTTTGCCGCAAATCCGGATCTGATAATTTTTGATGAAGCAAGCTCCTATATGGATTCCCAGACCGAAGACGGCATTCAAAAGGCTCTGGCTAATCTTATGACCGGCAGAACCAGTATAATTATTGCCCACCGCTTAACCACCGCCCGTTATGCTGACCGGATTATAGTATTAAAAGAGGGCAGGATTATTGAAACCGGTTCCCATGATCAACTCCTGGAACAAAAAGGTTTATATTATAAGCTCAATTATCTGCAAAGCCGTATGGGAATTATAGCCAAATAAAAAACTGATAAAAAACTTATTTCTTGCCAAACCAGCAAATCCATGGTAAGGGAGTAAGATTAATTTTAGCTTAATTAAATTAATACCTTCTGGATGAATTAACCGCAAAGGGGCATGGCAAAATTCGGCCCTGTTATAAATATGACAAATAACTTATCATTAACAAACGACAAGGAGGATTAGAAAAAATGGCGTATAATGCAGTAGAAATGGCTGACTGGCAGATCTCCGAAGCAGCGGAAAAAAACATGCCTTCCCCGGATGAATGGCGGGATAAGCTGGGTCTTGAAAAAGATGAGATGCTTCCCATGGGCCGTCTGGCAAAACTTGATTTCCTTAAAATTATTAATCGCCTGCAAGGCAATCCAGATGGTAAATATATTGAGGTTACGGCCATAACCCCGACTCCCTTGGGAGAAGGCAAAAGCACCACCTCCTGCGGTCTGATGGAAGGCCTTGGAAAACGCGGTAAAAACGTGGGCGGTGCCTTAAGACAGCCATCAGGCGGGCCTACCATGAACGTCAAGGGAACTGCGGCTGGTGGAGGCAACTCCCTTTTGATCCCCATGACCGAATTTTCCCTGGGATTAACCGGTGATATCAATGATATCATGAATGCCCATAACCTGGCCATGGTGGCAATGACGTCCAGAATGCAGCATGAAAGAAATTATAATGATGAACAGCTAAAACGGCTTACTGGAATGCGGCGTCTGGATATAGACCCCACCAGAGTTGAGCTTGGCTGGATAATAGATTTTTGTGCCCAGTCCTTAAGAAATATCATCATCGGCATTGGTGGTCGCTTTGACGGATTTACCATGCAATCAAAATTCGGTATTGCAGTTGGTTCCGAGTGCATGGCAATTCTGGCGGTTATTAAAGATTTGGCTGATCTTAGACAACGGCTGGATAATATCACCGTGGCCTTTGACAAAAGCGGCAATCCTGTGACCACCGGAGATCTGGAAGTTGGCGGGGCCATGACGGCTTTTATGCGAAATACCATCAACCCGACTCTTATGTGTACTGCCGAATATAATCCATGTATGGTTCATGCCGGGCCTTTTGCAAACATCGCGGTTGGACAGTCTTCCATTATTGCCGACCGGGTCGGTCTCAAACTCTTTGATTATCATGTAACTGAAAGTGGTTTTGCAGCAGATATCGGGTTTGAAAAATTCTGGAATGTAAAGAGCCGCTTTTCAGGCTTAAAACCAAATGTTTCAGTATTAACCACCACTATTAGAGCTCTGAAAATGCATGGAGGCGGCCCCAAGGTTGTTGCAGGCATAGCTCTTGCCGATGAATACACCAAAGAAAATCTGGGTCTGGTTGAACAAGGCTGCGAAAATATGGTGCATCATATTAACACCATCCGTAAAGCAGGAATCAACCCGGTAGTTTGCGTAAACAGGTTCTATACTGACACAGATGCTGAAGTAGCTGTTGTAAAGAAAATCGCTGAGGCAGCCGGAGCCCGCTGCGCAGAATCCAAACACTGGGAATTAGGCGGAGATGGCGCGCTTGAATTTGCGGATGCCGTAGTTGAGGCCTGCGACGAAGATAATGATTTCAAATTCCTCTATCCCCTTGAAATGAAACTGCGTGACAGAGTAGAAATTATTGCCAAGGAAGTCTACGGCGCTGACGGAGTTTCCTGGAGCCCTGAAGCTGAATCCAAGGCCAAAATGCTGGAAGCTGACTCCAAATATGATGATTTTGCCACCATGATGGTTAAAACTCATCTAAGCCTCTCCCATGATCCTGTGATCAAGGGTGTACCAAAGGGCTGGACACTGCCCATCAGAGATATATTGATTTACTCCGGTGCCAAATTTCTCTGCCCTTGCGCCGGAACTATCAGCCTGATGCCGGGAACCGGTTCCAACCCCGCATTCAGACGAATTGATGTGGATGTGGAAACAGGCAAGGTAAGCGGCCTGTTTTAAAAAAAATAAATTGACTATTAACTTAAAAAAGGCCTGAAGATTTTTCAGGCCTTTTTTTATTCATGTTAACTATTTTTGCTTAGCAACATTAGGCACTTTGATTTTCTTTTCGTGAATGAGTTGACAAGCAAGCCTTTATTTTCATAAAATAATTTATGGATAAACTCAACAAAATTGATATTAAAAAATCAATCTCCAAGACCGTTCTTGATATATTTGACACCATGCTTTCACTGAAAGTTGAAATGGTTGACGCTGTCACAGATCCTGATCTTGATAAAACCAGACTCGTTGGGTCGATTAATTTTTCAGGAGAGGTGGTCGGGGTTTCCAGTATTCATGTCAGCAAAAAATATTCACGCGTTTTGACGGCTTCAATGTTAGGTATAAAAATCGATGAAATTAAAGATGAGGAAGAAGTTAAGGATGTGATTGGAGAAATCAGCAATATGATAACAGGCAATCTAAAATCAGATTTTTTAGATGCTGGATTAAATTGTATTATCTCTACGCCGTCTATTACCTATGGTGATAATTTTGTTGTTGACCCACCTAACATCACAACACCCCAAAAGTTTATATTCAATCATAAGCAATATGATTTTGTAATTGAATTATATATTAAAGAGGAAAGCCTTCCAGAAGGGAAAAAACTTGAATCAACTGATTTGTCTAATGATCTTATTCAGGAAAAAATAAACTCTGTAGATATTGGAGTTACTATTATCAATTCCGTCATAGATGTATATTATACCATGTTATCCATGGAAATTGAACGTACTGAGGAAATACCTGCGTCTGTTATGGAAACAACGCGTACCGTCGCATCAGTAACTTTTGCAGGCGATGTTGATGGTATTTTTAATATCCAGGTTAATGACGACTTTGCCAGGATAATGACCATGGCCATGCTTGATATTGAGGAAAATGAGATTGAAAGCGATGAAGAAGTTTATGATGTATTGCGTGAGATGAGTAATATGATCGGAGGAAATCTTAAATCCCAGTTTGTTGATGCCGGTCTTATGTGTGAACTCTCTACTCCATCAATAACAAGTGGTCTTGATTTTAAAATCGAATCTTTAAACGTCACATCCCCGGAAAGCTTTGTCTTCCGCTATAAAGACCACGCAATTGTAGTGGAGGCGGGTGTTAAAAAAGATGAAAAAGAAGAGCCATCTCAAGAAGAAATCAACGCCCAAAAAAAGGCTTCAAAAAAACCTGACCAGGAAGCCAAAGAAAATGAATTCCAAAATCTTGATATTCTTCTTAATATACCCTTGGGGATTACAGTCGAGCTTGGCCGCACCCAAAAAAGTATTTCTGAATTATTAAAACTGGGTCCTGCATCCGTGGTTGAGTTCTCACAGATTGAAGGGGAACCGGTTAATATTCTGGTTAACCAAACCTTAATTGCCAGAGGAGAGGTTGTGGTTGAAAAAGAAAAATATGGTATCCGTATCCTTGAGATTATCAGCCGCCAGGACCGTATAAACAGCCTGCAGTAGGGTCAGGAACTTTGTTCCAGGATATCCATCCCGATATAGATATACTGAAATCCTGATAAAACAGTAAATCCTGCAGTAATCCAGTAAGTAATATTCTGCAAAAGCAAATAGTCGGTCTGATCTGTTATCAAAAGAGCGATAATAATAGTTAAAATTTGTACAACCGTGGTACATTTACTGCTCCAGCGCGGCTTTATCTCATATTTCACTTCAGTTATAGTTAGAATTGCAATTCCAAGTATTATTAAAATATCACGGCTGATAACAATTATCGCCAGCCAGGATGGAATCATTTTTAAAACAGCCAGACTGACAAAGGCCGTTGTCAAAAGCAATTTGTCGGCCATTGGATCAAGATAAGCGCCCAGCACTGTACGCTGATTAAAATATCTCGCGATAAAACCATCCAGTCCGTCACTGATACCGGCTATGGTAAAAACCAATAATGCCTGGAATTTCAAATCATTTGATAAAAGGATCACAAAAAAAGGGACAAGCAATATCCTTATTATAGTAATGATATTAGGAATATTTATGGAAGATACTGATTTTTGTTGCATAATAAATTATAATATAATTTTCCAGGCTTAAAACAGCCGGGGCGGTTAAGGATTAGGAATCAATCTGATTTTTAAATTATTTTGGTTTATTTCGAAAATATTGATTCCAAAAGTTTTAAAGGTTTTTAGCATCAATGCATTGGCCAAAGCTCTTGCATCACCTTGAAAATCAACGATTATAGTGGCTTTATCAGGCAAAAGCTCTTTTAATTGAATATCATTAACCCCTGATAATTCTTTAAGAATTGTACGAAATTTAACAAAACCCGCAATATTGCCGCCGGTTCCAACCACGTTTAATTCAATCCAGGGGGATGGTGCAGCTGTCTCACGCCAGACAGCTGCAATCTGAATGGCCATGTCTTCACCAGCCAGACGGCTGACATCTTTTATCGCTGCCTGTACCCCTTTATCTTCAGCTGCATTGGCTGTCATCAAACTGCGATTGGTAAAGGCGATTTTTTCACCGGTTTTGACCCTTACAGCACGGGCACTGGTTAAGCCTTTAAAGGTTTTGATCTCTTGCCCAATTGTATTGACTGCTCTTTCAACTGCTGCGCTCCCAATAATTACCACATCTGCCTTAAGGCTTGCGCCAAGGCTTAAAGCCTGGCTGTCAGTCAGGACAAGATTATAATTCAGGGGCTGATTGACTATCCTGTGCCTGATAATATGAAAGCCTTTTTCAGCCATGATAGCTGCCATGGCAGTTTCAGAAAGAAAATCTTCCTTTATTAATTCCTGCCCCCACCAGTATAAGGGTTGCTGCATATCAAGTTTTTGTTCTGTAAGGCAAAACAAAATAGATGGTAAATTCTTTTTTGGATTAAAAAGATCAATCTTCGCCAAAAAATCTTTGATCAGATTAACCGCCACATTTACCTCTACCAGTACAAGATACTGTTTTGGGCCGGCGGATTCAGTCAATACTTTATAATCCTGGATATAATCTGATGTTTGGCGAAGCAGGGTCTTGTCCAGTCTTTGAAAATTACGAATAAAACGATCTCGCGGTAAAATCTCGCCAAGTGCCAGATTAACCGCTGCTACCAGGCTATTTGCAACTGCACGTTCCCTTGCTGTTGCAATATTTTTGCTAAAAATCAGGCCGGTACCAATCACAACTGTATTTTTAATCTCTACTGCATTTTTCCCATAGCTGATACAAGGCTGGAACAAAAAAGATGCTATAAAAAAAAACGCAAGGCAAACCAGGAACAACAGCCGGTTATTCCAGCTAATATTATTGAAAAATGGATTACAAGTTTTCATTATTTTTTTCTAGGTTCCTAAAGTTATCATTAAAAAAAAACATAGCATGCTTATAATTTACGCACCAGTGAATAATCAGCAATATCCAAAAAAATATCTATAATTTTTCCTGGTTTAAAAATCATCAGAGCTTTTTTAGCCTGTTTAATATATCTTGCAGCACATTGTTTTGTATAGTCAATCCCATCATATTTATTCAATAAATCTATCAGAGAGCAAAAATCAACAAAATTGAAATTCTGATCCTTAATTATCTTAAGCATCTTTTGTTTATCAAAAGAATCAGCCGACTTAAGGGCAAAAATTACCGGCAAGGTAAGTTTCCCCTCCTTTAAATCCGCTCCCACATTTTTTCCGATTGCAGATGTATCAATGGTATAGTCCAAAAGATCATCAGCCATCTGAAACGCCATCCCAAGATTAAGACCATATTGAGCCAGAGCCTTTGCCGAAATTTTATCAGCCCCGGCAAGAAGAGCCCCGGCAAGGCAGGCTCCCTGGAATAACACCGCTGTTTTCCGATGAATAATTTCAAGATACTCAGTCTCAGTTAATCCTGGATCACCTTTTTTACTTAGCTGCTGGATCTCACCTTGAGACATATCTTCAGTAATTTCGGCAATGACCTTAATCAACTCAGGCAAACCAGTTTCAGCGGCCAGAACAAGACTTCTGGCCAGCAGGAAATCTCCCACTAAAACTGCAGTGGGATTATCCCAGACAGTATGGGCCGCGGACTTTCCGCGGCGCAAAGCAGCATCATCCACCAGATCATCATGTAAAAGTGTAGCAGCATGCAAATATTCAAAAATTGCCGCAAAGGGTTTATCATAAGAACCCTGATACCCGCAAAGCCTGGCACTAATCACCATCAGCAAGGGGCGCAGGCGTTTGCCCCCGCTAAACAAGATATGTCCGGCCACAGTTGCTACAAGATCAAGATGAGGTTTCAGGTTCTGTTTCAGAGCATCTTCAATGCTGTCAAGATCATGACTAACACTGCTCATGATTTTCTGTTTCAGCTCACTCATTGAGCTTCTCCAATCAGATCATACTCCAGAGCATCGGTAATCTTCACAGAACAAAATGATCCGATCTGGATATCATGAGGATTTTGATCTGTATGAATATAAGTTAATCCATCTACCTCGGGAGCTTGAAAAGCAGAACGCCCAATATAAAGATTTTCCTCAGGATGCTCTTCAACCAGAATTTTTAAGGTTTTGTCAATATATTTTTCATTATTTGCCATGGATATCTCCTGCTGACAAGCCATGATGCGATCCTTTCGCTCCTTGGCCAGTGCTAATGGAACTGGATTGCTCAAATTATGTGAGGCCAGATCATCAAAATCAGAATAAGTGAAAACCCCGAGATGGTCAAATTTTATCCTGGTCACAAAATCCAGGAGCTCATTAAAGTCCTGCCTTGTTTCACCAGGAAAACCCACCAGCAGAGTTGTTCTCAAAGCAGCGCCCGGCACTGCCGCGCGAATCTTGTCAAATAAGCTGTAAAGATCTGCCGAATTATAATCACGGCCCATCAGTTTTAAAACAGGCGTTGATGCATGCTGTACCGGAAGGTCAAAATAAGAGCATAGATTATCATGCCCGGCCACTGTTTCAATAAGGCCTGAGCTAATACTTTGGGGGTGCCCGTAAAGAAACCTTATCCATATTTTATTTGAAATTAAGGCAAGATCGGTCAAAAGTTGTTCCAGGCTGGCTTTAAAAGCAAGATCCCAGCCAAAACGGGTGGTATCCTGAGCAACAAGATTAATCTCTCTGGCGCCGCTCTTAATCAAACCATCAGCCTGTTTAAGAATGTCTGCGGGAAGAGCGCTCTTTTGGCGGCCCCTGAGCTTTGGGATAATACAATAGGTACAATTCCGGCTGCAACCTTCTGCAATTTTAAGATAAACAGAAAATCGATTAGTTGGACGGCTACTTTCCTGCAAAAAAAATTTACTCTGATTGGGGTCAATCTGATTTAGATCCGGCAGCCAGCAAACAGGTTGTTGGAATGGGGTGGAAATTGCTTCAACTATTTTATCAAAGGCCCCGGTTCCTAAAAAAAAATCAACCTCCGGCAGAGCTGATAAAATTTTCTCCTGAAACCGCTCCGGCAAACACCCGGTAACTACAATGCGACGACACCGACCTTTTTTTTTATATGCACCCAGCTCTATAATCGTATCAATTGATTCATTAATCGCCGATTCAATAAAACTGCACGTATTTATAATTATCACTTTGGCCTTAGCGGGTTCGCTAATAATTTCCCAGCCGGCATTCTCAATTTTGGCAAGCATGAATTCGCTGTCCACCTGATTGCGGGCGCAACCCAGACTTTCCAGATATACTGTGCTCATCATTATTTTTCCGCTCTAATTATGGGAAAACCAGGGGATTGATACTCTTTGAAAGATTCATCCGGCTTTCTTATAATAATTAAGACTTCTACTCCTTTTATCTGATTAATAAGCTCAAGGCCTTTTTTATGTCCCAATACCATAACAGCCGTAGCCAAACCATCCGCCATAGTGCAGTTTTCAGCTAAAACCGAAACGCTGACCACCTGATTATCAACAGGATAACCGGTTTGAGGATTAATTATATGGGAATAACGTTTTTGATCTATTATAAAAAAATTTCGGTAATCGCCACTTGTTGCAAGGGCCTTATCCTCTATATTTAAAACTTTAACGGCTTCATCTGGAAAGGCATTTTCAGCAGGACGATTGATGCCTATCCGCCATTGCTTTCCATTGCTTTTACGACCAGCTGCATAAACTTCTCCCCCGATTTCCACTAAAAAATTATTCAAACCAGCCTGTTGCAAAAGGCCGGATATCTGATCCACTCCATATCCTTTGGCAATTGAGGCCAGATCCAGGCTGATATCGGGTTTTGCCTTTTTAAGATAAGCTCCGTCAATAATTTGAATATGCTCAAACCCGGTTTCAGCCAGAAGTTTTTTAATCATGGATTCCGGTGGAAGGTGATCCGGGAATTTTTTCTTTTCAAAGCCCCAAAACCTTATTAATGGGAAAATTGTACCGTCCCAGGCCCCATGTGTAAGCTTATAAATTTTATGGGCCTGGGAGATAACAAAGAAAAAATCTGCTGTTGGAAGAAAATACTGGGTAGTGCTCTTGCTCCTGTTAAACCTGCTTATTTCACTATCCAATAAAAAAGTGGACATGCTTTTATTTATCTCGGTCAGACGCTGTTCGATCTTATCTTTCAAAGTCGCAATATTGGTCAAATAACCGGTAACCAGCGTAATATGATAAGTAGTACCCATGGTTTGGCCGGAAATAAAAGCTTCCCTTTGGCCACAACCCGTACAACCTGTCATTAGAAGCCAAATAAAAAGAAACCAGATAAAAACAAATTTATAAAAACGCCTGAACCTGTTCAAAATATCTACCAGTATTAATTATCAGGCCGGGGCCAGCAAAGCTCTGACATCAGTGATTTCAAATCGAACTGCCGCATAAATCATCTTTGCAGCGCCTTTGCCGGCAACTTTCAGCAGAGTCTCTTTTATTTGTTCAAGAAGTTCCCCTTCAGTTTCAATTGTCAAAGCTTTAAGATAAACTCTTGCCCCTTGCCACTCTGCCACATTCTTGCCTGGTTCCATAACAATAAAAACAGCCTTTGGGTTTTCCTTTAGATTTTGATAAGACCGGTTTTTACCAATTCCCATGACAACCGTATTTTCATCTATCATCTGGGGGGAACCAAAGACTGCAACATTAACATCACCTTTTTTGTTTGAGGTACTAAGCGTGCCGATTCGAGGTTTTTTATTAAATAGCTCCATCACCTTTTGACGATCCATAACCTTTCTCCTTTGTTTTTGAAAATTTGTATAAAATAAACAAAACCAAACTGCTCCACCACCCACGGCAAACAAAACCGCTTTTCTGATAAGCTT
>JASFBJ010000282.1 GCA_030149585.1 Desulfobacterales bacterium
CGATCAATTCTTGTCCCTGAAAGATTAGAAACGCGTAATTTCAACCCCGTCCCCCCTAATTAGAATTGCTGGTGCCTAATATTATGCCTTGACAAAAATCGAATAATTATTTATATAAGTGGGATAATAGGCAATAGGAAATTGTCCTTTCAATAAAACTTATCACACGGGTATCAAAACCCGAGTGAATATATATATATATATAAATTCAGCATAATATCAAAAGCCAGGAAGGCTATACCGGAATGAAATCGGGATAAGCTTTTCTGGCTTTTTTTTTATTGGTAATAGTTGAAAAAGGAGGTGGAAAAAACAAAAAAACCATAAGTCTGATAAAAATAATTATTTCAGTAGATTATAAAAAAAGGAAGGCAGCCTCTCCCCGGCCGGGATATGTTGGCTGCCTTCCATGAAGAAGCGCCCTTAATGTGACGGATGCCTCAGTTTTTTTTTATACCATCGAAGCATTCTTCCGTCAACCTCGAGGGCATAGGTGGGCTCCTGCAAGATCTTGAGACTATTTATTCTTGTGGCAGCCCTAATTTGATGTATTTTTGATGTTAAGGAGAAAGAGTGCCATGAAAAATTTAAAATTAATTATTGTTTTAATCGGTATTATAAGCCTTATTTTATCCCAGATAAGTTGGGCGGAGGTGAAAAATGAAGAAATTATAAGGTTAGAAGAGATTGTTGTGACCGCAACCAAATATGAAACCTCGGAAAAGGATATTCCTGCTTCCATTACAGTAATTACTTCAGAAGAGATCGAAAACCAGAACCTGCCCAACGGAGATATAGGAGATGTGCTGCGTTCAGTCCCGGGCATTACTTTGCGCCGGGCATACGGGCCTTTTCCTGCTTATCCAAATATACGTGGCGCAGGCAGCGATGCAACAGTTATTCTGGTGAATGGAATCCCTACAAACTGGGAAATCACGCAGGCCATACCCACTGAAAACATAGAAAGAATCGAAATAGTTCGCGGCCCGGCTTCAGCCCTTTATGGCGCCAATGCCGCAGGCGGTGTCATCAATATAATAATGAAACAAGGCAAAGATGAATTTAAAAGCAGTCTCAGCACTGGTTACGGCACCTTTGAGACCTACCGTTCAAAGGCCTGGTCAAGCGGACGAGTTGACAAATTAGGTTATTCTATTGCTGCATCTTATGAGGATTCCGAAGGTGATAATGTTGTGCATAATAATGTAATCCCGAGTGTCCACATGATAGATACCTGCGATTATCAAAAACATGCTTTTTCAATAAATACGGATTATAAATTTAGCGACAGCTCTAAATTCTTATTTATGTATAATTTTTTCCATGATGAATATACAAGGGGACGGCCAAACCATGGAGGAGACTGGGACAGGCATTTTGCCGGCATAATCTATGACCAGGGTCTTGGTGAACGATTTAATCTTAACGCTTCATTAGGATATCGTTATGATGATCTGTTGCATCTTTATGATAAGGGTGGAACAAACTATGACAAAAACCGTAAACGCTATACAGATTATTATGAAATGCCTGTAGAATTAAAAATTACAGGTACTCTGGGTGGGGGGCATACTCTCACAGGCGGTTACTTTTATAATAAACAGGAAACTGATCAGGACTATTCGGACTGGCTTACAGGAGATCCCTGGCGGGAAAATAAGTATAAGGTAGAGACCCAGGCCGGATACATGCAGGATGTCTGGAAACCTCTTGATGAATTAATTATTACAGCAGGTCTTCGTTATGATCACTGGGAAAATTACGATAATCATTTTAGTAATTTTGTAACTTCAGATCCAAAGGATCGTACAGACGATAATTGGAGCCCAAAAATTGGCGCCAGATATAATTTTACGAATGAGACCTCCATTTGGGGAAATTACAGTGTTGGTTTTAAGCCTCCATCATCTGTGCAACTTTATGATGATCGAACTTCAGGCGGAAATCCAAGGCAGCCGAATCCTGATCTAAAACCGGAACAAACCGAATCATATGAACTGGGTCTGGAACAATGGTTCTGCGAGATACTCCAAACCAGGATTACAGGTTTTCACAGCATCACAGAGGATAAAATAATTTCCTGGTTTGATACAAATAATGTATGGGTCAATAAAAATATCGGCCGCACAAAATCCTACGGCGTTGAATTTGACGCTGGTTTACATCTTCTTGAAAACTGGTTAATAAATGCAAATTATACCTGGAACTCGGCCAAAATAGACGAAAATCCGTCAGATCCGGAACAGGAAGGCAACTGGCTGCCTTTCAGCCCGGAACATAAGGCAAATTTAGGTATTACCTATAAGCAAAAAAAGAATTTTACCACGAGCATATTTGGAAGATATTTGAGTGATCAGCACACCAACAACGATAATACAAAATATACAACATCAGGAGAAAAAAGGTATATGGATGAATCTTTTGTTGTGGATATTAAAGCTGTTAAACATTTTCCGATTTCAAAAGGGTATGTAAAAAACATAGATCTTTCACTTAGTATAGATAATGTTTTTGATGAAGATTACAGAACGTTTTATATGTATGAAGATCCTGGAACAGTATTTTTCGGCGAGGTAAAAATTATTTTTTAAAATATGAAAAATTGTAAATATTACAACCATTTTTGCATATATGCCTTTGCATTCATCCTGCTATTTTATGCATGCTTTGTTTCAGGTTGTTCAGATTCAAAAAAAGAAGATGTTTCTTTGTCTGAAACAGATCGGCTCAGGATCGGCGCATTCATGAAGATAAAAGAGATCAATCCGCTTGCTGATTATTATTATAATATTTTGGCAATGCTGATGACTCATGACACGCTTGTCCGCTTTGATCCGGATCTTAACGCAGTTCCCCAGCTTGCTGAAACCTGGTCTTGCAGTAAAGATGGAAAGATATGGAAATTCAGTCTGGTTTCCAATGCAAAATGGCATGATGGATATCCAGTTACAGCCAAAGACGTTAAATTTACATTTAATTATCTTGCGGTACATAGCATAACATCGGGCTGGGCTGCGGATCTGATAGAAGATATACGTATTAACGGCAGTGAAATAGTTTTCAGGCTTAAAAAACCTTATGGCCGTTTTTTGATTAACGCTGGTTTTATAGTACGTATTTTGCCAAAACATATATGGGAAAAAATAAATGATCCTCAAAAGGCTGCGGCTGATGGAATAACCATTGGCTGCGGCCCTTATATTTTTAATTCCTTTAACAGGGAAGCCGGCAGGATCTCTTTTGATGTAAATAATGATTATTACGGCGTAATACCGAAAATTGGCAGGATAGAATTTCATCTATACCAAAACATGGATATATTAACCATGGCGCTTATAAAAAAGAGAGTTGACCTTTTTTATAAATATGCGTCCGGTTATCCCCTGCAATATATAAAGCAGCTTGAAAAAAGCAGGGATATTAAATTCCTTGAAGCTGATTCTCTCGGCGTTCCCGCAGCCCTGGGCTTTAATCTGAAGCATACACCCCTTGACATGATAGATGCCCGCAAAGCCATCTCCCTTGCAATTGACTATGAAAGGATTTTTCAATGTTTTTTAAGAAAAAAAGGCGCTCTTCCAGGACCTGGTTTTGTTCCTCCGGCATTTTCTTTTCACAAAAATTTTCCTGACTTAATTTATGACCCTGAAAAAAGCAGAAAACTTCTTGAATCCTGCGGATTTAAAGATCGTGACAACAATGGAATCCTGGAATTTCCCAACGGCAATAAAATTTCCCTGAATCTTTTGGTCAGAGGAAATTTGCCCGGAAACAACCAGCTTGTAAAGCTTTTGACCCACGATCTTGAAGCTGTGGGTTTGCATATTGCTGTTCAATATGTGGATTTATCCACATGGATAAATTTTCTTAATCAAGACAAATATGATCTGGTTCTGTTTAGAACTACACCCTGGGGCATGATGATGCATGCTGGATATTCCAGTGGATATTTTGATTCCCGCAGAAAAGGAGGTGGTGTGATAGGAAATATAAGTGACCCGGATTTTCTATTTTTATGCGATAAAATATTGGAAACAACTGATCCTTCAATATTAAAAAAATTATACCATGATCTGCAAAGCTACTACGCACAATATCTGCCGGCCATTGCTCTGTGCTGGAGCAAAAGCATCTATCCTTTTTATAAAAACCAGCAGGGTTTTAAAATAAATCAACTGGAAGGGGGACTGGCAAACCGGTTTTCCTGGAACTCATTAAGATTCATAAAACCGCCGCCTCCATCAAAGGATTCAAAAGCTGAGTGAAATCTTTTTCATATAAATTATCTCAATATTTTTTAGCCTTTATCTGCATCATTACTCTGAATTTTTTTCTTATCCATATGATGCCCGGAGATCCTCTGGTTCATCTTTTAGGTGAAGAGGGGTATCAGCGTATCAATAATCAAACCTTGCAGGAAATGGAAAAGTTAAAAATCAAATACGGATTAGAAGGCTCTTTGTTTAAACAATATATAACTTTTCTTGCAAATACCTTGCGAGCTGATTTAGGCTGGTCATACCATTATAACCGACCGGTATTTCAGGTGATTCTTTTTAGGCTGAAATGGACATTGATCTTGCTGATTCCTTCAATCTGTATCTCCACTCTCCTCGGCGCATGGCTGGGCGCTGTGTCCGGCTGGAGATCCGGTCAAAAAACAGACCGCATAT
>JASFBJ010000283.1 GCA_030149585.1 Desulfobacterales bacterium
TAAACAAACAGGAGGCAAAAACGTGCCGGTTATACCAATGGTTATTGATCAAACCAGCAGGGGAGAGCGCGCTTATGATATCTATTCCAGGTTATTAAAGGATAGAATTATTTTTCTTGGAACTGCTATGAACGATGAGGTTGCCAATCTCCTGATTGCTCAACTGCTTTTTCTTGAAGCTGAAAATCCTGAAAAAGATATCAATTTTTATATAAATTCCCCTGGAGGAGTCGTTACCTCGGGGCTGGCTGTATATGATACTATGCAATACATCAAGCCTGATATAACAACTGTTTGTGTTGGGCAGGCAGCCAGCATGGGGGCATTGCTGCTTACGGCAGGTACCCAAAATAAACGCTATTCTCTGCCTAATTCAAGAATTATGATTCATCAGCCCATGGGTGGATACCAGGGGCAGGCCTCGGATATTGAAATCCAGGCCAAAGAAATATTACGGATGAAAGATACACTGAACAAGATTCTGGTGCGTCACACAGGTAAAGACATAGATCAAATTCAAAGAGATACTGATCGTGATTTTTTTATGTCCGGTGAAGAGGCTAAAGAATATTGTATTATTGATCATGTAATAAAAAGCCGTGATGATTTAAGCGAGTTGGAGGAGCCCAATGACAAAAAATGATGAGAGCGGTGAAAATCTGTTTTGTTCCTTTTGCGGCAAAAACCAGGAAGAGGTAACCAAACTTATTGCAGGGCCGGCAGTGTATATCTGCGATGAGTGCATTCAGCTTTGCAGCGAAATTATTGAAGAAGAAGCCGTAAACGGGGCTGAAGAAGATAGAAACCAGCTATTGCCTAAAGAGATTAAAGCTTTGCTTGATGATTATGTGGTTGAGCAGGAAGTCGCTAAAAAAGTTTTGTCTGTAGCGGTTTATAATCACTATAAACGGCTGGATGGAAGTCGGAATACAGGTGATGTTGAAATTCAGAAAAGCAATATTTTATTAATAGGGCCAACTGGTTGCGGTAAAACTTTACTCGCTCAAACCCTTGCCAGATTTTTGAATGTACCTTTTACAATCGCGGATGCCACCAGCCTGACAGAAGCCGGTTATGTGGGAGAAGATGTAGAAAATATCATCCTGGCTTTGCTTCAAAACGCTGATTATGATGTTGAAAGGGCAAGCAGAGGAATTGTTTATATTGACGAGATTGATAAAATTGCCGGCAAGTCGGATAACCCTTCCATAACACGGGATGTTTCAGGAGAGGGAGTTCAGCAGGCTCTTTTGAAAATTATTGAAGGAACTACTGCCAGTGTGCCGCCGAAGGGCGGGCGTAAACATCCTCAGCAGGACTTTGTAAAAGTCGATACTTCCAATATTCTGTTTATTTGTGGGGGAACTTTTAGCGGCCTTGAAAAAGTTATTGAACGCCGTATTACTTCAAAAACAATGGGTTTTGGGGCCACGATTACCAGTAAAACCAGTCAAAATATCGGCAAAACACTGCAACTGCTACAACCGGAAGATTTAATCAAGTTCGGCCTGATACCGGAATTTTTAGGACGTTTGCCGGTTGTTACAACTTTAAATGAATTAAACGCCGACTCTTTGATCAGAATCCTGAAAGAGCCTAAAAATGCTCTTTTAAAACAATATGGCCAGCTTTTTGAAATGGAAGGGGTTAATTTGCGTTTTACCGATGGTGCCCTTTCAGCCGTTGCGGATGAAGCCGTCAAACGAAAGTCCGGTGCCAGAGGTTTGCGGGCTATCATGGAAAATTGTATGCTCGATATCATGTATGAACTTCCTTCCTCTGATAATGTTAAAGAGTGTGTTGTGAATGAAGATGTTGTCTTGAAAAGTGAAAAGCCTATTTTATTATTTGAGCAGAATAAAAAACAGGCATAAGCGTCACGAAAAGAAATAAATCCACAAAATTGCGCCGACAAAACAAATAATAAGTACTTGAGGATGTGATTATGGTAAATATTCCAAAAATATTCAAATATAATGAGGCAGATTCAGCAGGATTAAGATTACCTCTTTTGCCATTAAGGGATATAGTAGTATTTCCGTATATGGTGGTACCCTTATTTGTAGGCAGGGATAAGTCTATCGCGGCTTTAACAGTGGCGATGAACGGTAATAAAAACATTTTTCTTTCAACCCAGCGCGTAGTTAGTGTTGACAGCCCTACTGCAAAAGATATTAACAAAGTCGGCGTTGTTGGAACAATTCTTCAGTTGCTCCGCCTGCCTGACGGGACTGTAAAAGTTCTGGTAGAGGGTAAGACAAGAGCCAGAACAAAGAAATTTCTTAAAAAAACCGATTTTTTTGAAGTTGAAGTTGAATTGCTGGATGTAATTGATGAGACTACAACTGAAATTTTTACTTTGGAAAGAAATGTTGTTGAAAGTTTTGCTCAGTATAGCAAGCTTAATAAAAGTATTCCAAAAGATCTGGTGAACCGGGTCACTGCAATTACCTCCCCTTCAAAACTGGCTGATACAATTGCTTCGCATTTTTCATTTAAAATTTCCGACAAGCAGAAACTTTTAGAATATGTTGATTTGGAAAAACGACTTTTACTGCTTTTGGATCTGATTAAAATTGAATGTGAAGTCTATAAAATGGACCAGCGGGTAAAAGGGCGAGTCAAAAAGCAGATGGAAAAGACTCAGAAGAATTATTATCTGAATGAGCAGATGCGCGCTATAAAAAAGGAGATGGGCACAGGCGATGATTCTGCTAATGAATTAAAAGAGCTTCAAAAGCGGATTAAACGCAAAAGGCTGTCAAAAGAAGCTGCATCCAAAGTTCGGCAGGAATTTAAAAAGCTGAAGATGATGACCCCGATGTCTGCTGAAGCAACTGTTGTCCGAAATTATATTGACTGGATTCTTAGTCTGCCCTGGTTTGAGCGGAGTAAAGTTCAAACGGATATTGATAAAGCGGAAACCATATTAAATGATGATCATTATGGTTTAAAGAAACCAAAAGAGAGAATATTAGAGTATTTGGCAGTTCAGTGTTTGATTAAAAAAGTGCGCGGTCCGATTTTATGTCTGGTTGGGCCACCAGGTGTTGGCAAAACATCCCTTGCGAAATCAGTTGCCCGGGCCACCGGCCGTAAATTTATCCGCCTTTCTTTGGGCGGAGTCAGAGATGAGGCGGAAATCAGGGGCCATCGCAGGACCTATATCGGAGCCATGCCGGGGAAAATAGTCCAGTCTCTTAAAAAAGCCGGTGCCAATAATCCTGTTTTTTGTCTTGATGAGGTAGATAAAATGAGTATGGATTTTCGCGGCGATCCATCCTCGGCATTGCTCGAAGTCCTGGATCCAGAGCAGAATTATAATTTCAACGATCATTATCTGGATCTTGGTTATGACCTTTCCGATATTTTTTTTATAACCACGGCGAACACTCTGCCTGAAATTCCACTGCCTTTGCAGGATCGCATGGAGATAATCAGACTGTCAGGATATACCGAGTATGAAAAATACCATATAGCCAAAGATTTTTTATTGACCAAACAACTTGAAATGAACGGTCTCAAAGATTATGATATTAGTTTTGCAAAAAATGCAATTTCGACTATTATTCAGAGTTATACTCGAGAAGCCGGCGTGCGCAACCTGGAGCGTGAGATTGCTTCCATATGCCGGAAAATAGCTCGTGATGTTGTTAAAAATAAAGAAAATAAAAAATATAATATAACTTCGCGAACTGTTCAAAAGCATTTGGGCCCGCCACGTTTTCGCCATGATCAAATGGAAACCCAAAATCAGATTGGTCTTGTTACCGGGCTGGCCTGGACCCAGGTGGGGGGAGAATTATTATATATAGAGACTCTGACCATGCCTGGCAAAGGCAAATTGATTGTAACCGGAAAACTTGGGGATGTTATGAAAGAGTCAGCCCAGGCCGCGCTGAGTTTTGTACGATCCAGGGGTGATTATCTGAAGATCAAGAAAGAACTTTTTGAAGAGCTGGATATTCATATTCATGTTCCTGAAGGCGCTATCCCCAAAGATGGACCCTCAGCCGGAATATCAATGTGTGCTTCCATAGTCTCAGCGCTCACCAAAAAGGCGGTTCGTCGGGATCTGGCAATGACCGGTGAAATTACTTTGCGAGGACGGGTATTGCCGATTGGTGGATTAAAAGAGAAGCTTTTGGCAGCTCACAGGGGTGGTCTGAAAACTATTCTGGTACCTGTTGAAAATGAAAAGGATTTAAAAGATCTTCCGGCAATTATTTCTAAAGAGCTGGAGATAATACTGGTAGAGCATATGGATGAAGTTTTAAGTCACGCTCTTATTTTAAATGAGGGAGAGTGCCTGTTTCAGAAAAGTGACCTGCCGATTGGGATAGCTCCCATTGAAAATGATCAGCGAATATCTTTAAACTGATATAAATTTAATTTTTGATAATTGGCTTGACAGCAATATTATTAGCTGCTATTAATTCTTTTTTTTAACGCATTAAGCTCATTAACCAAATAAGGGCGGGTAGCTCAGTTGGGAGAGCATCGGCCTTACAAGCCGAGGGTCACAGGTTCAAGCCCTGTTCCGCCTACCACCACCACCACAAAAAAATATTTTAGGGGGCGTAGTTCAGTTTTGGTTGGAACGCCGGCCTGTCAAGCCGGAGGTCGCGGGTTCAAGTCCCGTCGCTCCCGCCACTATA